>CAMGGT010000013.1 GCA_946055715.1 uncultured Clostridia bacterium
GTTTTTGAGAGGGGGTGTGGGGGAGGGCCTTTTTTCAAAAAGGCCTCCCCCACATACATCATATTCATTTTATACTCATTCATTGTGACACAAGGCAGACGGTGACCAGCTCCGGCGGGGTGCCGATGCGGGGCACGCGGACATTGTTGCACACGCCGCGGGAGACGATCAGGCGGCCGTCAAACATGCCGGCGCAATGGGGCGGAAACAGACCCTGCCCCGGCACATAGAGGCCATGGCGGCCGATGGCCCACTGGCCGCCGTGGTTGTGGCCGGAGAGGATCAGGTCGAAGGCGGCGGCAAGGTCGTTTGGTTTGAGGTACCGACGATAGTATTCCGGGTGGTGGCACAGCAGAATTTTATACCCCGGGCGCGCGGCAAACGTCCGCAGAAAGTCAAGGTTGGGGGTGGGGTCGTCTTGATAGTAGGCGGAAGCCAGCCCGCCGATCTGCAGGTCGCCGAAGGCCATACAGCGGTCGGCCAAAAGGGGTATGCGACATTCTGCCAACACGCGCAGAACCTCGGGCGGCACCGTCTTGTCGTGGTTGCCCGGCGCATAGAAGCAGGGGGCCACCCCGGCGCAGAACCGCAGGCACTCGATGGCCCGGTCAAATGCAAAATCATCGCGCCGCGGCGGCCCCTCAAACAGATCTCCCGCCAGGCAAATGATGTCCGGCCGCTCGTCTGAGAGGGCCTCGCAGACCGGGGCGGGATCGCCGTTGTGCAGGTCGGCGACAAGGGCAATGCGCCGGGGCGTGACGGGGGCGGCGACGGTATATGTCACGCGGGCAAGCGGTTTTGGTTTCATGATGGCTCCTTTCGGTTGAGGGCAGAGGTGCGGGGGCAAAAGGGCAGAAGGGCTTTTGGCAGATCCGCCGCAGTTTTGCGTATGCGGGCGCGGGGCAGTTGCCCACCAAAGCAAGTATACCGCATCCGCGGCAGAAAATCAAGACGGATGCCCATCCGCGGCGCGTATGTCGGCCGGCAGAATGCCTCTGTCTTCACCTTATGCGGTTGCCACCGTTACCGCCATTTCCGCCGCTGTCGCCGTTTCTGCTGTTGCCACCATTTTCACCATTGCCGCCCTTTCCACCATAACTACCGTTTTCACCATTGCCACCATTTCTACCGTTACCACCATTTTCACAATTGCCGCCCTTTCCACCATTACCACCGTTTTCACCCTTACCGCCCGGCTGACTTACAGGCAAAAATTCTCTTTTGCCCGACCGCTTATTTTTGCCCGAAAGGGTTGACATGCCGCGCGTAATGTGATACAATCAAATCAAATTGATAATGATTATCAATAAGGAGAAAAATGGAAAGAATCACCCAACAGAAAACGGTCGTGTTGGAGGCGCTTGGGCGCATGGGACACGCAACAGCCGCACAGCTCTATGAAGAGGCGCGGCGGAGTTGCCCCGGCCTGGGAGTTGCCACGGTCTACCGTCTGCTTGCAAAGCGGGTGGCCGAGGGCAGGATGCGCCGCATCTCCTTTGTGGGAGAAGACGACCGCTATGACCTGACCATGGCACCCCACGCACATATCTGTTGCCGGCAGTGCGGGCGGGTGTTTGACTTGCCATTGCCCGACCTGCTTCCGCTGGAAGAGGAGACAAAAGCACGCGGCTTTTGCGCGGAGCTGGGCACCGTCTCCCTTTGCGGCATCTGCGCCGACTGCCGCGCCGAATGTCATCCCGAGTAAAAATTTATATACAAAAACGGAGGAAACAATCATGAAAAAATGGAAATGCACCGTCTGCGGCGAAATCGTGGAAAGCGACGTTCGCCCCGACAAATGTCCCCTTTGCAAAGCGCCCGGCGAAAAGTTCGTTGAGCTGAAAGAAGAGGCAGAGATGACCTGGGTCACCGAGCATGAAGTGGGCGTCGCCAAGGGCGTGGACCCCGCCATCATCGAGGGCCTGCGCGCCAACTTCAACGGTGAATGCACCGAGGTGGGCATGTATCTTGCCATGGCGCGTGTTGCGTTCCGCGAGGGCTACCCCGAGATCGGCCAGTATTGGGAAAAGGCCGCCCATGAGGAAGCGGAGCATGCCGCCAAGTTCGCAGAACTGCTGGGCGAGTGCGTCAGCACCTCCACCGAAGAGAATCTGCGCGTGCGCGTTGCCGCTGAAAACGGCGCTTGCGCCGGCAAGATGGACCTTGCCAAAATGGCCAAAGCCCAGAACCTGGATGCCATTCACGACACCGTCCACGAAATGGCCAAGGATGAGGCCCGCCACGGCCGCGCCTTTGCCGGTTTGCTGGAAAGATATTTCGGCAAATAAGCAAAATCGTTTGACCATCAATCATCTGAAAGGAGAACGGACATGAAATACGTATGCCCCTGTGGCTATGTGTATGACGAAGCCAAAGGCGACCCCGAGCACGGCATCGCTCCCGGCACCAAATGGGAGGATGTACCCGAGGACTTTGAGTGCCCCATCTGCGGCCTGTCCAAAGACGCCTTCGAGGCCGAATGATCCCTGCCAAAAACCCGAACCGCCGCCCCCTCGCGGAGCGGCGGTTTTTGCTTTTTCGGAGACGGAGAGAAAATACTCCGCATGGCCGAAAAAGCGGCAGCACCGATTGACAACCGTCACATTTTAGGGTATAGTAAGGGAGAGAATACCACGGGGATACAGCTCGAAAGGCGGCAAGAAAAACAGCGCGGTTCTGCCGACCGATTGAATTGAATGCCATTGATTGTAATTTGTATACAGGAGCGGTTTTTATGTACAGACAAGAACATCCCAATCCGCAATTTGAGCGCGCAAATTGGCGCAACCTCAACGGCACCTGGCAGTTTGAAATCGACGGCGGTGACAGCGGAGAAGCCCGCGGGCTTGCCCGGCCGGATGCCGTGCTGGGGCGGCGCATCGAGGTGCCCTTTTGCCCCGAAAGCAAGCTGTCGGGCATAGGTGAGCGCGACTTTATGGCCGCCGTGTGGTACAAGCGCGATTTTTCTCTCTCCGAAAAAGAGCTGGAGGGGCGCGTGGTGCTGCACTTCGGCGCGGTCGACTACCGCGCAACCGTGTGGGTCAACGGCACACAGGTTGGCACCCACAGCGGCGGCTATGCTTCCTTTTGCTTCGATATTACCCCCTATGTGCAGGTGGGGGACAACATTCTGACGCTGCGCGCAAGGGACGACACGCGCTCCCCCCTGGTGCCCAGCGGCAAACAGTGTACGGAATATGCCTCTGCCGGCTGCTCTTATACCCGCACTACCGGCATCTGGCAAACTGTGTGGCTGGAGTTTTTGCCTTTGGTACATATTCAAAAGGTCAAGTATCTGCCCCAGCCCGAAGCGGGGGCGCTTACCCTGACCGCAGACCTGTGCGGGGCGGGGGTTTTCACGGCAGAAAGCTTTTTTGACGGAAAACCGACAGGCAGCGTGTCGGCAAGATCGGATGGGGGCACGCTGACCCTGACCCTTCATCTGACAGAGACGCACCTGTGGGAAGTGGGCAAAGGCGGGCTGTATGACCTGCGCCTGACCTACGGAGAGGATGAGGTGCGCAGTTACTTTGGTCTGCGCTCTGTCTGCCTTGACGGATACAAATTCCGCCTCAACGGGCGCTCGGTGTTTCAACGCCTGGTGCTTGACCAGGGCTTCTATCCCGACGGTGTCTATACCGCGCCGGATGACAGCGAGCTGGAAGCCGACATTGACCGCTCCATGGCTTGCGGCTTCAACGGTGCGCGCCTGCACCAGAAAGTGTTTGAGCCCCGCTATTTGTATCACTGCGACCGCAAAGGGTACATGGTATGGGAAGAGTTCCCCAGTTGGGGGTTGGATGTCAGTTGTCCGGAGGTCATCTACGGGCTGTTGTCCGAATGGCTGGAAGTGATGGAACGGGATGCCAACCACCCGGCCATCGTCGTTTGGTGCCCGCTCAACGAGACATGGGATTTTCACGGACACAGGCAGTTTGACCCGATGCTGTCTCTGATGTACCAGGCGACCAAAGCGGTGGATGCCACCCGCCCCTGCATCGACACCAGCGGTGCCTATCATGTCAGCACGGATATTTTTGACCTGCACGACTATGAGCAGGATACGGCCGTATATGCCGCCAGATATGCCGACTTTTCCGAAAACGGCCGTCTGTTTGATGCGTATGCGGCGCGCCAGACCTACACGCCCGGCATGCCGGTCGTGGTCAGCGAATACGGCGGGATGTCTTGGGGGGCAGACGCCTCGGGATGGGGATACGGCGACGCTCCCAAGACCCGCGAGGCCTTTATGCAACGCTTTGCAGGACTGACGCAGCCCCTGCTTCGCTGTGGGCGCGTGATGGGGCTGTGCTACACTCAACTCACAAATGTCGAGCAGGAGCAGAACGGCTTGTATACCTATGACAGAAAGCCAAAATTTGATGTGGCTGTTCTGCGGGACATCATGACCGAAAAGGCCGCCATCGAGGACTGAAACGGCAGGGGTTTTCCAATTTTTTTGGATTTTTCTTCTCCTGCCCCCTTCATCTGAAGGGCAGGAGAGCTGCTTGTCATGCCCGTCTGTAACGGGCATGACAGGAAACATCATTCATTAAGCAAAGGAGCTGCAGACATGTCGATCACCTACCATCAGCCGTCCCGCACCTTCTATCTGGAAGGCAAAGACATCAGTTATGTCTTTTTCATCAATCACGCCGGGTATGCGGAGCATCTTTATCTGGGGGAGAAGATCCCCCACGATCTGCTGCTGTTTACCCGCGCGGCAGGCCCGGGTGCCGCCTGCGCCACAGTACCCGGTCGCGACGACCAGGGCAAAGTGCCGCTCTGCTCCTACCATGAATTTTCGCCCGAGCTGGCCTTTTTCGGCACGGGAGACTTCCGTGAGCCGGCCGTGCAGGCCACCATGCCCGCGGGCGACCGACTGACGGAGCTGCTGTATGACGGCCACGAGATCCTCCCCGAAAAGCCCCCCATCCCCGGCATGCCCTCGCTTTCGGGCGGGGCGACGCTGGTGCTTCACCTGCGCGACCGGGTCAACGGCTTCGGGGCGGACCTGTACTATACCGTCTATGACGACTGCAATGTGATCGCCCGCCACGCCGTCTATCACAACGGCGGCCGCGAGACGGTGACGCTGCGCCGCGCCTACTCCTTCTCCATGGGTATGCCCGGCCATGCATACGAGGCGCTGACCCTGTTCGGCACCTGGGCGGGTGAGAGGCAGATCGACCGCACCCCTCTGCACCACGGCGTCTTTTCCATCGATTCCAAGCGCACTTCTTCTTCCGCACTGCTGAACCCGTTTCTGGCGTTGCTTTCGCCCCACACCACCGAAGAGACGGGAGAGGTCTGGGGCTTCAGTCTCGTTTACTCCTCTTCTTATGTTCTCAAAACGGATGTTGCCCCCAACGGTTCCACGGTGGTTACGGGCGGCATCAATGACTTTGACTTCGCCTGGCAGTTGGAAGCCGGGGCAGATTTTGCCACACCCGAGACGGTCATTGCCTACTCAAACCGGGGGCTGGGCGGCATGAGCCGTGCCTACCATGACGCCTTCCGCGAGCATCTGATCTCGCAAAAATATGTCAAAACCCCCCGTCCTTTGCTCATCAACAACTGGGAGGCCACCTACTTCAAGTTTACTTGCCAAAAACTTAAGGACATCGCCGACGCGGTGGTCGGCACCGGCATTGACACGCTGGTGCTGGACGACGGCTGGTTTGGCGTGCGTGACAGCGACCGCTCCGGCCTCGGAGACTGGACACCCAACACAGACAAGCTGGAGGGCGGGCTTTCTACCATCATTGACTATGTACACGAAAAGGGGCTGAAGTTTGGCCTGTGGTTCGAGCCGGAGATGGTCAATGAAGACTCCGATCTGTTCCGCGCCCATCCCGACTATGCCATCGGCGTGCCCGACCGCGGCCGGTGCTATTCGCGCCACCAGTTCGTGCTGGACCTCACGCGCCCGGAGGTGCGGGACGAGATCGTCCGGTCGGTCAACGACATTCTGCACACCTATCCCATCGAATATGTGAAGTGGGACTATAACCGCAATGTGACGGAATCCTTCTCCTTCGGCCGCGATCCGCAGCGGCAGGCAGAGTTCGCCCACCGCTATGCGCTGGGGCTGTATGACATCTGCGAGCGCATCGTGCGTGCCAACCCGGATGTGTTTTTTGAGGGTTGTGCCAGCGGTGGCGGGCGGTTTGACCCGGCCATGCTGTACTACTTCCCGCAGATCTGGACCTCCGACAACAGCGACGCAGAGGACCGCACCTTCATCCAGTGGGGCACCTCGCTTGTCTACCCGCTCTCGTCCATGAGCTGCCATGTGTCTGTCTGCCCCAACCACCAGACCGGCCGCACCACTTCTTACGCCACCCGTGCTGACATTGCCCATCTGGGCGCCACGGGCTACGAGCTGGACACCTCCGCCTGGACAGAGGAAGAAAAGGAGATGGTGCGCGCCCAGACGGCCGACTACCGTGCCATGCAGGACCTGGTGCTGGAGGGCGACTTGTTCCGCGTGGGCAACATTTCGGACAATGCATTTGCGTTTGTGCTGGTGGCAAAGGACAAGAGCCGCGCCCGCATGGTGTGCTACCGCCGCATGGGCCGCCCGTCAAACGAGATCATCCGCCTGAAAATGGCGGGATTGGACCCGACCAAGCAGTATTATGTGAAGGAGCTGGGGCTGATCCTCGGCGGCCGCACGCTTCACAATGTCGGCATCGTGCCCAAATTCCCAAAAGGGGACTTTTCCACCGCGGTGTATACCTTCGAGGAAAAATAACCCGCCAAAAGCGTGGCAGGTCAACGGGAAGTCTGCCATGAAAGCAGCGCATACCTTTGAGAAAAAGTAACTCGCTCCAAGCCGCGCCCCCCTGTTTTCAAACGCCCCGGCCGCCCGTGTACCTGCCGCATAAAGATGCGCAGAACAGAGACCGAAATCAGCGGGCAGAACGGCAAAAAGCAAAACAACAAGCAGGGCGGCGTGGCGGGAGCGTATATAACCTCTATTTCATCCCAAACAGTACAAAAAGCAGACAGGTTTTGGCCTGCCTGCTTTTTGCTCTGTTTTAGTTGCGTGTCCAGTAGTCGTAACTGTATGTTGCTTTCAGAAAAAGCGCAGCGATCTCGGGGTTGCTGACATCCACCGGCAGGCTGGTACTCACGCCCGGGAAGCGGGACACTTCCCAACCGCTTTTGTTGCGGAAGATGACACTTGTAAGAGAGTGACAGCCGAAGAACGCCGCACAGCCGATGACGGCCACACCGATCGGGATAGTGATGTTCGTAAGCGAGGTGTAATCAGAGAACGCCCACTCGCCGATGCTTGTTATGCTGCCCGGCAGGGTAATGTTTGCAAGTGAGGAACAACCCATGAACGCCCGGTCGCCTATGCAGATCACGCCGTTTGGAATGATGATGTTTGTCAGAGATCTGCAATTGCTGAATGCATCACAGATGTATTTCGTATTGGGGTGAAGCGTATACTCGGCTTGCGTTTTGTCTTCAACACGGATAAGAATCATATAGGGATTCTCTGCGTTGCCAAGATAGTAACAGTTCCGGAATTCATTGTACTGCAGGCTGTTACAGTCAAAAAATACATCATAGCCGATGCTCGTCACACGATTGGGGATACTGATGCTTTCAAGCGAGGAACACCCCCTGAACGCATAATCACCAATGCTTGTCACGCTGTCCGGGATGGTGATGCTTGTAAGAGAGGTGCATTCGGCAAACGCGCCATAGCCAATGCTTGTCACGCTGTCCGGGATGGTGATGCTTGTAAGAGAGGAACACCCATAAAAGGCATCGCAGATGAATTTTGTTTGAGGATGAATGGCATATTCGGTCAGTGTTTGGTCGCCGGCTTTTATCAGCACCAGATAGGGGTTTTCTGCGTTGCCAAGATAGTCGCAACTTTGATATTCATTGCACGGTAAACTGTAACAATCATAAAACGCATATTCGCCAATGTATGTTACGCTGTTGGGAATGACAATGCTTGTAAGTGAGGTACATTCGTAGAACGCGCCATCCCCGATAGTTGTCACACCATCGGGGATAGTGATGCTCATAAGGGAGGAACATTCTGCAAACGCACTGTAGCCGATGCTCGTCACACCATCGGGGATAGTGATGCTCATAAGGGAGGAACATTCCGCAAACGCACTGTAGCCGATGCTCGTCACGCCATCGGGGATGGTGATACATGTAAGTGAAGTGCATTCAATAAATGCCGCATCTCCGATGCGGGTAACGCTGCCGTCGGTGGGGATAGTGAATGTGTTGCCGACGCCGACAAGGGTTTGAGTTTCGGTTTCAATCAGGCAGTTCCCGGCACTGTGATATGCAGGGTTTTCGGGGGCAACCGTGATGCTTTCAAGCTGCTCGCATGCGGCAAATGCGCCCATTCCGATCGTAGTTACGCTACCCGGAATGGTAACCCGTTTTAACGAAGAGCAACCGTAGAATGCGGCTACTCCTATGCTTGTGACGCTGTTGCCTATCGTGACAGTTGTAAGCAAGGGGCAATCGTAGAATGCAGAATCGCCAATGCTTGTGATGCTGTTTCCCATAATGATGCCTTCAAGGAAGGGACAATTGCGAAACGCCGCATCTCCGATGCGGGTCACGGGCTTGCCCTCATGGGTGGACGGCAAACGGATGTACTCGGGAAGTTTGACATCTCCGTTTGCGGTGTTGTGAACTGAATGACGGCCGGTCGTATGGGGCGCATGAAGTTTGTGGCAGAGGGACTATGCAGGTTTCCCCAAGTTTTCTTTGCGCGCGCACATACAATAGTTGGTTGCTATATTGTACCATACGCCGATGAACCTGTCAACCTTCGCATGACGGTTCACCTTCCCTTCGGTTGTCCGGCACGATCAATCGTTCTAAGCCGACTCGCTTTTCTCCCTTTTGCGGTCTCACATCATTGACAAATGTACACGCCTGACGGCGAAGTGAAAGATTGTTTTGGGATGGGATAAGCCGATATTTTGG
>CAMGGT010000014.1 GCA_946055715.1 uncultured Clostridia bacterium
GACAAAGAAAAAGTGGCGATCGTTGCAAAGACAGCAAGGAAACACAGAGGTTCTTAATGCAACAGCCCCATCGTTCTTTCACATCGTTCTCCCGCATTCGTTTTCGTTATTTGTGATAGTTCCGCCCGGCGTTGATGGCAAAACAGCGATACAGCACTTCTGCCAGCAATACGCGGGTCAACCGGTGGGGAAATGTCAAAGCCGACAGAGACAGGCGGCAGTCGCAGGCGGCTTTCACCTCCGGCGAAAGGCCGTGCGAAGAGCCGATGCACAGGGCGATCTTGCCGCAGGTGTCTTCTGCCTTTTGCAACAGCGCAGCCAAGGCGGGGGAATCGTATGTTTTTCCCTCCACGCACAGGGCAATGCGGAAGGACTGCGGCGGTATGCGGGACAGAATACGCTCTCCCTCCATGCGCAGGGCCTGCGCTACCTCGGCGGCATTATACTCGTCGGCGATGCGCTCTTCCTTCAATTCTTCAATGCGGAAGCGGCAGAACCCGGCCAGCCGCTTTTCATATTCGGCCAGCGCCTGCTGCCAGTAGCTCTCTTTGAGGGAGCCGACGCAGATAAGTGTCACTTGGGTCATGTTGCCTCCTTGGTGCCGCCCGGGGCGGACGGTTTGGGTTGCGTTGTGCGGCACGCGGTTATCTGATCCTGCGCGCCTCCATATAGTACCGCTTGTCTCGGGCATGCCCCATCGAAAAGGTCTTGCGGGGCAGAGAACCGCCGCTTGCCACGGCGGGGAAGAGGTCCTGCTTTTTCATGCCGTCAAAGAGAATGCCGAGTGCCCCCGGCTTTTTGGCCAGGGCGGCAAGCGAGGATTCGTCATGGATGTAGTCGATGGAAAGGTCGGGGCGGCCGTCGAGAAAGGCCTGCACCGTTCCCACCGCCAGCGGATGCAGGCCGTGCGGGAGGGTCAGTTCCCTTTCGCCGCCTGCCCACAGCAGGTGGAAGGTCTGTTGCGGCAGGCGGGCGTTGGCAGGGTCGCGGCCGACTTTTGTACCCCACTCCGCAAAGGCATCTGCCACCTTCTCCGGCTCGCAGTCGACGATCAGACGGTAGATGGGCGAGAAGTCCAAAGCCGGGGAATGCAGGTTGGTCACCTCCACCAAAGCATAGCGCGCGGGGGAGGTTTTGGCCACTTGGGGGTCATTTTGCTTCATTTCTTCATAGATCTTCTTGGCAGTGGCCAGCGAATGATTGCCGTCGCCCACCGCCAGGGTAAAGGGGGCTTTGTCTTCGGAAGAGGGCGAGAGGGCAGAAAGGACCGCTTCGATGCGGCGCTCTTCGCTTTGCGGCACCGCCCAGCCGCGTATGTGCCCGCCGCCCATCATCAGCGGCGTGTCGTATAGCGGCGCAAGTGCCGCACCCCCCGCATAGGGGGCAAGCAGACGGTCTTCCGGGTCATCTGCCAACAGCATCACATGCGGCAGTTCATAGAGTGCGTCCCGACGGATGGCCACACGAGGCGGAATGCGGGACAGCACGGTGCCTTCCGTCGCGCGGATGGGGGTCTTGGCATCGGGGGCATAGTCATAGTCTTCCAGGTCGATCATGCCCACCAGCCCGCACCGCACGCGGCCGTCCGGCTGGGTGCGCTCCAGATACACATAGCCGGGCTTGCCCAAAGGGCGAAGCACCCCGCCCTCATAGGCGTGCATGGTGCGGTTGATGGCGGCAATGCGGGGGGCATTGTCGGGCGAGAGCCACACCTCCGGAAACACCAGCCGCAACGCCGACGGGGCAGCCCCCACAAAGGCATCGCAGGCCTCCCAGTATTCCGGCTCGGAGGTGAACTGGTCGCAGGCAATCACCGCCCATTTTTCGGCATCGACGGTGTGAAAGTCGGGCAGGCAGATGTCGGCAGGTAAAAAGCGCATACGGAACTCCTTTCGGTGGCCAAGTCAAACAAAATCAAACGAGCAGAAAAAGCAGGCAAACATAAACGCCCGGTGGCGCCGTCATAGACGACAGCGGGGACGTTGCCGGAGATGAGGGGGGCGCAAAAAGCGGCAAAAACATACACGCAAACAGCCCAAATGAGCAAGCCCGCGAAAACCGCACAAACCGATGCGGCACGCCGGGGTCGATCACCCTTTGCGGTACAGGGTCTTCAGCCCCTCGGACAGCACGTGCAGAAACCGGTCGGCTTCCTCTTTTGTGTTGGAGGGGGCAAAGCTTAGCCGAACGGTGCTGCCGGCTTCCTTTTCCGACAGGCCGAAGGCCAGAAGTGCAAAAGACGCATGGGCGTGCTTTGCGTTGGAAGAACAGGCAGATCCGGCAGAAACACAGATGCCGCACGCAGAGAGGTAGTTGAGCAATGTCTCCCCCGGCAGACCACGCACGGCCAGAGAGAGAATGTGGGGGGCGGGGACGGCCGGCAGGTGAAGCAACACATCCGCAAAGGCGGGGTCACTCTGTATCCTGTCGCAGAGGTAGGCGCGCACCGCGGCGGTTTTGGCGGCGTTTTCGGCAAAGTGGGCCTTGCCCGCCGTGGCCGCCGCGGCAAAGGAGGCAATGCCCGGCATATTTTCGGTGCCGGAGCGCAGGCCGTCCTCCTGTCCGCCGCCGGGCGTGCGGGCGGAAAGGGCACGCGCGCGCACCACCGCGGGGGAAAGCCACAACCCGCCCACACCCTTCATCGCGCCAATCTTGTGGCCGCTGACAGTCATCATGTCCACGCCCATGGTCAGAGGCGAGCAGGGCAGCTTCAGAAATGCCTGGGTCGCATCGGTGTGGATCACCGCGTCGCGGCAGAGACGGCGCACCAGCGCGGCCGCAGCCGGGATGTCATAGCAGGCGCCCGTTTCGTTGTTGGTGGTCATAAATGTGGCGAGAAATACACGGCTGTCGCAGGCCGCCTCCAACGCCTGCATATCCAACTGCCCCCCCTTGACGGGGATGCGCACCACTTCATACCCGCGGCTTTCCAGCAGGGCAAGTGGTTGCTCCACCGAGGCATGCTCTCCCGCGGTGGTGAGGATCTTGCCACCCGCAAAGCGGGGCTTTGCCTCTGCCCGACCGAGAATGGCCAGCGTGTTGGCTTCCGTTCCGCCGGAAGTGAAGACAAACGCGCCGTCCCGCACGCCAAGTGCCGAAAGCACAGCCGCACGGGAAGAGCGCAGCAGGTCGGCCGCGGCGCGGCCGACAAGGTGGCGGGAGGAGGGGTTGCCGAAGTCTTCTGTCAGGGTCTTTTGCACCGCCGCCGCGGCTTCGGGACATACGCGGGTGGTGGCGCTGTGGTCAAAGTAGATGATCGGTTCCATCAGTATGCAAATGCCTCCACGATGGCCGCCCATTCTTCCGCGTGGCTTTCAAAGGTATCGGCCGTGGCCGTGTAGGTGAGGAGATAGGCACCGCCGCCCACAAAGGTATTTTTGGCCAGCATCAGCTGTTCGGTCAGATAGACTTCCTCTCCCCGCCGGATCTGCAGTCTGAAGCGATAGGCGGGGTACCCGCCCACCGACTCGGCCTCGGCCGGTTCTGTCAGCACGGTGACCTCGGTGTACAGCTTGCGGTAGGCGGCCACCAGGTCATCAAAGCACTCTTTGACGACGGTGGAGGTGGGGGTCATTTTGGCCAGACCCACATTGGCACCGTCGGCTGCTGCCGCCTGCACCGCACCGTCCGAGACGGTGATGATCCATGACTCGGGTACGGCGAGCGAACAGCCCAAAATCTTTTTGGAGGAGGCGATCTTCATGCCCTCGGGGGCCTCTCCCTCAAAGATGGGTTCCGGCCGCTGTGCGGGTGTGCCTGACACGGAAAAGTAGGCAATAATGTCGGCAAACTCCGTTTCATGCTGGGCATAGCGCGAGGTGCCAAGCCGACTGTCCACATCCGTTGAGGCCTGGCAGGTCAGCACGAACAAGAGTCCATCGCCTCCGTCCACAATGGCCTGGCGGAAGCAGTAGTTGACACCGTCAAAGGCGGCGGTGAACCGAATGGAGTAGGCCTCGCGCTCACAGAGGTCCTCTTCGCTCTCTTCCTCGATTGAAAAGTCGGTGAAGGTGGCGGCATATGACGCCTCAGAGGCGGCAAAATACGCTTTGGGCGAAAGGGCAGAGACAACGGGAGAGGCCGAAACGGAAGAACGGTCAAGCGAGGTGGCATATCCGCAGCAGATGTTGCCCGTGCGATAGACCGTCCAGGTATCGGGCAGATAGAGGGCAAAACCGTCGGTTGCGGGGTCGGAGGCCAGCAGATAGCCCTCCGGCAGGTCGCTTTGCGAATCGTCACCACAGGCAGAAAGACAAAGAAGCATGCACAGGCACAAAAGGGCAGAAAGCGCTTTTTTCATCATAGATCTCCTCATGCATATTTCGGGTATCAAAGGGGTGTTACAGGGTGTTTTGTACTTCGCGGGCGGCAGAAAGGATGGCGTATTTTCCGCTTTCATAGGTCAACCCCCCCTGCAAATAGGCGATATAGGGGGGTCTGACCGGCCCATCGGCAGACAACTCAATGGAAGAACCCAGCGTAAACGCGCCCGCCGCCATGATGACGGGGTCCTGATATCCGGGCATGTCCCAGGGTTCGCAGGTGAGGTAGGCATCGATGGGCGAGCCGTGTTGGATGCCGCGCACAAAGGCAACCAGCCGCTCGGCCGTGCCGCAGTGGATGGCCTGGATGATGTCTGCGCGGGGCTTGTCCCATGCGGGATTGGTGCCAAAGCCCATGCGGGCAAACACCGCAGCGGCCAGGTGTGCGGTCTTCAGCGCCTGCGCCACCGTGTGGGGGGCATAAAAAAGCCCCTTGAACATCAGCTTGTTCTGCCCCAGACTGGCCCCCACCTCGGCCCCCAGACCGGGCGCGGCATACCGCCAGGCGCACAGCTCTACCGCGCGCTTTGTGCCGCAGAGGTAGCCGCCCGTCTCGGCCATGCCACCGCCGGGGTTCTTGATGAGGGAACCGACGGTCAGGTCTGCCCCACAGGCAGACGGCTCGCTGTCACAGACAAATTCGCCATAGCAGTTGTCGACCATCACAAAGGCCGTGCGGTTGACCTCGCGGATGCGGCGGATCATTTCGGCGATCTCGTCTGTGGTGAGGGACACGCGGTCAAGATAACCCTTTGACCGCTGAATGAAGATCACCCCCACCCGGTCGCCCAGTCGGGTCAGCTTGTCCAGAATGGCAGGCATGTCGGGAGAACCGCCCGAGAGGGGCACCTCGTCATAGTCTACGCCGAAGTCTTTGAGCGAGCCGCAGCCGGGGGTGCCCGTCAGCCCGATGACATCATTCAGCGTGTCATACGGCCGCCCCGTCACCGACAGAAGGGTCTGCCCCGGCCGCAGCAGGGCAAACAGCCCCACCGTCAGCGCGTGGGTGCCGCACAGAATGGCGGGGCGCACCAGCGCGGCTTCACAGCCGAACACATCCGCCCACACCTTTTCCAGCGTTTCGCGCCCGGCATCATCATAGCCATAACCGTCGGTGGAGGCAAAATGCGCGGCGGATACCTTGTGGCGGCAGAATGCCTCCAGGATCCGCGCGGTGTTTTTCTCGGAGATGCGGTCAATTTCCGCGAACCGCCCGGCAAGAGAAGCTTCTGCCTGCCGCACCAGTTCTTCGATTGGTTGCTTGTTCATGTTTTTGTCTCTCTTTTCCTGTCTTACGCTCTGCCGGCGGCCGAAAATGCAGAAAGGATGAGCCAGCATGCGCGCTCTGTTCCCGTCTGCGGGCTTATGCCGGCCGCTGACAAAAATACGGCGGACAAGTTGCCTCGTCCGCCGGGTTGCTCTGCGTGTTTATTCGGCTTTGAAACCGTTTTCGATCATGTCGGCCAGGCCTTTGAGGGCGGCGGCTTCATCGGGGCCGTCGGCAATCAGGGTGATGGTGGTGCCCTCGGTCACGCCCATGGACAGGATGCCCAGCAAGCTTTTGGCGTTGACCCTGCGCTCCTCTTTTTCCACCCAGATGGAGCATTTGTAGGTGTTGGCCTTCTGAATAAAGAATGTGGCGGGTCTTGCATGCAGCCCCACGCTGTTTCGTACGGTAACTTCGCGAGTAATCATAACGATGTCTCCTTATGCGGGCAGGGACGGCAAGCGACCCCTTTGTCGCATTCTTCTTTCTATACAAGCTTAGTATAGCAGAAAAACAAGATAAAATCAACTCATTTTGTATGGCACAATTGAACAAAACGAACAGCAGGCACCATTTCTTTTTTATCTATTATGTCGCAAATGTCCGTAACAGAACGCCAACAGGCGATCTTACCCTCTTTTTTTCTCGCGCCGCTGTTCGCGGCAGGGGTAGAAAGACCCGATCTTACTCCGCTTCGGTCGGCGTTTGCGGTGCGGCCGGGGCGGTCGTCTCCTGCTGCTCTGTGGGCGCACCCGCATCTGCGGGGACCTTCGGGTGGGAGCGGCTCCGCCGCTTTTTGGGCGGTGCGGGCGGATGGGCTTTCAGGTAGGCATCATAGAGGTCGGGGCGGCGCAGACGCGTCAGCTCCAGCGACTGTTCCAGCCGCCATTTCTCGATGTTGGCGTGGTGGCCCGTCAGCAGTACGGCCGGTACTTCTCTGTTGCGATAGACGGCGGGGTGGGTGTAGTGGGGGCATTCCAGGAGGCCTGAGGCAATGCTCTCGT
This sequence comes from uncultured Clostridia bacterium, assembly GCA_946055715.1. GTDB lineage: Bacteria > Bacillota > Clostridia > Oscillospirales > CAG-272 > UBA1740. Next base: position 6,594 of record CAMGGT010000014.1, read on the forward strand.
CGGTATAGCTTTCTTCGCAGGCCAGCACCCCGTCCAGCAGGCGCGAGACCGCGTCCACCAGAATGCAGGCGGGGATCTCGCCGCCCGTCAGCACATAGTCGCCGATGGAGATCTCTTCGTCCACACATTCGTCCAACGCCCGCTGGTCCACCCCTTCATAATGGCCGCAGAGCAAGATCAGGCGGTCGTAGGAGGCGGCCAGCTCCGCGCATTTTTCCTGGGTGAGCAGTGCGCCCTTGGGCGACATGTAGATGACGCGGTGTCGCTCGCCTTCCGCCGATTCCGAAAGGGCGGCTTCCACACAGTCGCAAATGGGTTGCGGCGTCATCAAAAGGCCGGTGCCACCGCCATAGAGGGTGTCTTCCGTGCGGCGGTGTTTGTCGGTGGTATAGTCCCGGATCTGGCGGCAGCGCACCTCGATCAGACCGGCGGTCTGGGCGCGGCCGATAATGGAGGTGGCCAGCACCGTTTGCACCATATCGGGAAAAAGGGTCAGAATTTCAAATTTCATGGGTTGTATGCTCCCAAAAGGTCATTTACATCATGGTGTTTTGCCAAAGCCGGGTGCCCGCTTCCGCCGCAGATCATCTCCGCACGAGACAGCTTTTGCCTGTGCCGGTCTCTTTGAGACTTTGCAAGAGAATGGCAGGATCATGGGGCATCAGACCTTTTCCGCTTCGTCAAAAAAACCGGGGATGGGCGTGATCAGCACGCCCTTTTCACGGCTGACCTCCTGCACAAAGGCAGGCACCGCGGGGATCAGGACATCTTTGCCGTCCGGGGTCTGCACGGTGTAGACGGGGGAGGCGGGGGCAAAGTCAATGTCCGACAGATGGCCGTAGAGCTGTCCGGTGGCGGCATCCCGCACTTCCAGCCCGATCATGTCCGCCAGCAGAATGGCTCCCTTGGGCACGGGAATGTCCTCACGGCGGGCATACAGCACCTCGCCCTTGAGGGGCAGCACCGCCTCGGGCGTGTCCAGCCCCGCAAAGTGCAGCAGCACCATCTCTTTGAAAGGGACGACCGAGACCACAGACAGGGGGCGCATCTCTTCGCCCCGCTTGATATACATCACCTTGAGGGCGGCCATCGCCTTCGGGCTGTCGCACCAGCACTCGGCCTTGCAGTCGCCGCGGACGCCGTGTGTGTTGCACACCTTTCCGCATTCCAGATAGGATCTTTCCTCTTTCATGTCGCTTATATTCCTTTCCCGGCCTCAATGGCAAGGCGATCCCCACAAATATGGCAGAATACAGCGGGGGTTTATTCATTTCCTTTTGTTTTTGGTTTTCTTTTTCGTCTGAAATAGTCGGCAAGTTCTGCACGGCACTCCACGGCCAGCACGCCGCCCGAAAGGGCGGGCTTGTGGTTGAGGGGGAGGTCGCACAGGTTCACCACCGAGCCGAATGCCCCCGCCCGCAGATCGTCTGTGCCCCACACCACGCGGTTGATGCGGGCGTTGATGGCCGCACCGGCGCACATGGGGCATGGCTCCATGGTCACATACAGGGTGCTGTCCGGCAGGCGCCACCCGCCCATTTGGCGGCAGGCCTGCTCAATGGCGAGGATCTCGGCATGGTGGGTGGCGCACTTACTCTGCTCCCGTGTGTTATAGGCGCGCGCCACCACCTGCCCGCGGCAGACGATCAGCGCGCCCACCGGCACCTCGTCCTGCTCTGCCGCACAGCGGGCAAGAGACAGGCATTCGCGCATATAGTCCTCGTCAGAGGGGGAAGAGGAGGGGGGTATGCTTTCTTTTTTCATAATTTGCCTCCGGATCAACGGCAAAAATGCGTACACTTACTGCAAAAACCGACATGCGGCAACGCAAAAGCAAGGTGTGTCAGCTGCCCATCACGCCGCGCACGGTCAGCCATACCAGAAACAGCACGGGCACCACCATGGGAGAGACGATCAGCTGGGCGGCCATGCGGGCGGTGCCCGCGTCCTTGGCCCAGACGGCGGCAATGTCTGCGCGCAGTTCGCGCCGCTTTTTGTACAGCAAAATGCCGCACACAACGGCCGCCACCCCCAGCACAGACAGCACCGCCGCCAGGGCGGGCATCCCATACAGGGAGATCAGCAAAGAGCAGGCGTTGTTGAGCAGGTGCATGACCATGCCGGGCAAGGGAGAACGGCAGGCCTCCGCCAGCGTCCCCAAGAACAGCCCCGCCGCCAGCGCATAGGGAATGCGGAGGGGGGAGGTGTGCATCAGCGCGAACAGCACCGAACAGCAAATGACCGAGCCGGCTTTTCCGTAAGGGGCAAGCAGAGACGGCAGGCAGAAGCGGACGGCCAATTCCTCACCCAGGGCGGGTATCACCGCATGTACCAACAGCAGCCATGCAAGCGGCCCGGAATA
>CAMGGT010000015.1 GCA_946055715.1 uncultured Clostridia bacterium
CTTCGAAGTATTATACCGCACTAATGTCGCCGGCGCTGCATATATGACGATTCAACCCTGCAAAAACCGTCGCATCCTCGGTAGCGGACGGCCTTGCCCCTCCCGAATATTTGGTTAGATTGAAGTCCTGCGGTGTGGTTACGACAGAACAATGACAGTTTCCCAAAACTGATCTCCGCGTGTAACTGTAGAAGATCATGGGCTGTTGCCGCGGGCGGTAGAGACCCGCCGCGACCGCCACACACCGCCAAACAACACAACAGCCGCAAATGCGAGAGAGGCATTTGCGGCTGTTGTGTCTCTTAATCTACCCAAATTGGAAGGGGTTTTGGGTGGTTTTGGTCGATTTGATACCCAAAACTGTACTGTCAACCCTGTTTTTATCTGTTTGGCTTGCCGCCTTTCAGCATGCCTTCCAGAAAGCGGAGGAAGACCGGTTCTGTGTCTTTGAGCGGCAACACATTCTCAAAGCAATAGTCATAGCGATAGTTTTCCACCTCGTCGTCCGCCGCATTGCCAAAGGCGGCACGGCCGCGTTTGGCACGGTAGCGTGCGCCGCCGCGCACAAGCAGGGTCAGTGCGCGGCCGTCGGTGGCGGCCACAAACTTGGCGATCTCCTCCGGTTCGCGGATGTGGACGAACAGGATCTCGTCCTCGCCCAAAAGAAAGTCGTGGTACTGTTCCCTGAGCCAGCGCAACGGATAGTCGTTGTAGGCGATGGTGAGTTGCTTTAAGTCGGCCAGAAACTTGCGCGAGCGGTCGTCTTTGGTTCCATCCCAGCCGCACGCGGCGGCCAGTTGTTTGATGGGGGTGATGGAAGAGATGTTGCGCACCGCATAATGCCTGGCCGCCATGTTGCACAGGGTATCCTTGCCCACGCCGCCGCTGCCGTTGATGACGATCACCGTTTTTTTCATTTCGTCCCGTCCGTTTTTGAATGTGACTGATGGGTCAATCCAATATTGTTATTGTTTTGCGATTGATTGATTTCCGTGCTTGATTTATATGTAGGTATTTGCGTATGTTTTGAATGGAAGTATCCGATCATGGTAATCCATAGATCTCAGCAACATCATTATACCCCTTTCCGCCGTCTGTGTCAACGGGCAGGTGAACAAAATGTGCGTAAGCGCACATGAACGCACCACAGCAAATCGCCTCGCCTGCAAGCAGAAGAAAAAATGAGCGCGTGTGCGCACATGAGCGCCGCCGATAAAAGTCCCACCCGTCTTTGCAAGAGACGCAAACATACATAAAGGGGCGCAATTGCCACAATCAAACCTGTCAATGAGATGCTGCCCACAGAGGCAAGCGGGCAGACAGCGGCACACCGCCGTTGCCATTGCGAAATCAGCTTTGTACCGGGCCACGCAAAAGATTTTGCAAAAAATGCAAAATAGGGCTTGACAAACGCCCAACACTCGTGTATAATCGTCACATCAACACTTCATCGCGCTAAATTGCAAAAGCAAAAGCAAAGACGGCCGGTGAAAATCTGCTTTGAAAAGGAACCATCATCATGAAACGCATTTTCCGCCTTTTTGCCATTTTGCTTGCAGCTGCCCTCTGCCTGTGCCCCCTGCTCTCCTGCGCGACCGAAGAGGAAAGCCCCTCCGGCTCAAAGACCCTGTCCGACGGGAAGCTGACCGTCGGCTATACCATCTATGCCCCCATGAACTACTATGACGACAGCAACAACTTCGTGGGCTTCGACACAGAGCTTGCCTGCGCGTTCGCCGACAGTCTGGGTGTGGAGATCGAATTTGTGGAGATCGACTGGAACAACAAACTCACTGACCTCGCCTCCAAGAACATTGATGTCATCTGGAACGGCATGACCATCACCGATGCCCTGCAAGCCGCGGCCGCCGTTTCTTCTCCCTATCTTGAAAACCGCCAGGTGGTCGTCTGCCGCGCGGCCGACGCCGAAAAGTACACCACCGTCGCAGATGTCTCGCTTGCCACCTCCATTGCCGTGGAAAAAGGTTCTGCCGGTGAGGCAGTGGCACAAACGGCGAATGTGACGCTCAACACCTTTACCGCCCAGCGCGACACGCTGATGGAGGTCAAGACCGGCGCCAGCGACATTGCCATCATTGACCTGACCATGGCCAAAACACTGACAGGGGAAGGCACCGACTATTCGGACCTGGTCTACATCGATGTGGGCTATGAAAACGAACAGTTCGGCGTGGCCTTCCGCCGGGGAGACGAGTTCCTTGCCGCCGTGTTTGACCTGTTTATTGAGACCTGTAAGGCAAACGGCACCTACGATACCCTCTGCGACCGCTATTTCAAATAAGTAGCTCCGCGGGTTGGCTATGTTCGTAACAGTCACACTGAACCTGCTGCAGGGGTTTGGCACGACCTGCCTGCTGTTTGGCGTCACGCTGCTGTTTTCGGTGCCACTCGGCGCCCTCATTACCTGGGGGTGCCGCGCCCGTTTTTCGGTGCTTCGAGCGGCTTTGCGGGGGCTCATCTGGGTCATCCGCGGCACGCCGCTGATGCTGCAGGTACTGGCCGTCTTCTACGGCCCGGCGTTGCTCTTCGGCTGGAAGGTACTGCCCCGCATGCTGGCGGTGGAGGTGGCCTTTGTCATCAACTATGCCTGCTATTTTGCCGAGATCTACCGCGGCGGGCTGGACAGCATCCCGCGCGGGCAGTATGAGGCCGGGCAGGTGCTGGGTATGAATCGCCGGCAGATCTTCTTCCGCGTGATCCTCATGCAGTTTGTCCGCCGCATTCTCGCCCCCATGAGCAATGAGGTCATCAGTCTGGTCAAAGACACCTCGCTTGCACGGGTGATCGTGGTGGCGGAGATTCTGAAAAATGCCCAGGACTGGGCGGCAAAGGGTCTGATCTGGCCGCTGTTCTACACCGCTGTGTTCTACCTGGTGTTTGTGGGTATTTTGACCCTTCTTTTCCGCTTGGCGGAAAAGAAACTCTGCTACTATAAAATCTGAAGGAGCCGTCTGCCCGCGCTGTGGAGTGCCGCGCGGGCAGGCCAGCGTATACTATGGCCTATCTGGAAGTTGAGAATCTGTGCAAACGGTTTGGCCGCACGGAGGTGCTGTGCGACTTTTCCTTTTGTATGGAGAAGGGCGAGGTCGTCTCGATCATCGGTGGGTCCGGCAACGGGAAAACCACCCTGCTCCGCTGTCTGAACGCATTGGAAGTGCCGGACAGCGGGCGCATTGTACTGGATGGAAAATGTCTGTTCGACGGAAAAACCCCCGCCGCGAAGCGAAAGAAAGAGGAGGGAGAGACATCATTTGGGCTGGTGTTTCAGAACTTTCAGCTCTTTCCGCAATATACGGTCAAGGGCAATCTGACCCTGGCTCCCCGCCTGGCCTTGCGGCAGGCAAAGCGCAGGTTCTTTGCCGATGCGCGCGCGGAGGGAAAGTCTTTTTGGGGGTCTATGGCCGAGGCGCGCGCCCGCGCCGAGCAAGAAAAAGCAAAGATCGATGGGGAAGCCGACCGTCTGCTGGCGCAGGTGGGCCTCTCGGATAAGGCAGACTGCTATCCCTTTTCTCTCTCCGGCGGGCAGCAGCAGCGTGCGGCCATTGCCCGCGCGCTGGCCAAACGTCCGGCCGTTCTCTGCTTTGACGAACCCACCTCTGCCCTTGACCCCGCACTTTCGGGCGAGGTGATGCGGGTGATCCGCCTGCTGAAAGCGGACGGGCTGACCATGATCGTCGTCACGCACGAAATGTCCCTGGCCGCGGCCGTCTCAGACCGTGTGTTCTTCATGCAGGGTGGCCGCGTGGAGGAGGAAGGCCCGCCCGAACGGCTCTTCTCTGCCCCCGCGTCCGAGGCGTTAAAGCAATTTTTGTCCGGGGCAGAAAGCGGCCTTTCTTCCTCTTCACCCGCCTCCTCTGACCAACCCTGATGATCCGCGCCAAGCAGATGATTCTCAGATAGAACAATAATAAGAAAGGATGAGGTGCCCTGCCCGTACAACCGAGGCACGGCACCGCCGATGACGCGTATGAACAACCGCGCAAATGAGGAAGAACTGCACGACCTGTATGCCCTTCTTCTCTCGCTGAAAACAGAGCAAGACTGTGCCGCGCTGCTGGAAGACCTTTGCACCAAAAAAGAGGTGGCGGCCATGGCACAGCGCGTGCGGGCAGCCCGCCTGTTGCTGTCCGGCGAGACCTACGAGCAGATCATCGCCCAGACAGACATTTCCTCGGCAACATTAAGCCGTGTGTCCCGTTGTGTGCAATACGGGGAGGGGTACAGGCGTTTTTTGGGCAAACAGGCAGAAGAATAAGCGCGACGAAGTCGGCATTTTGCCCTTCTGTCTTATCCCTGCGTCGCCGAAACGATCGCCCGGCAAAACGCGCTGCCTCTTTTTCGGTGAAGCACTCCGCTCCCTTTTCTCGGTGAAGTGCTTTTTGCCCATTCTGCCTGCTTCACCCGTGGCAAGGCACAGCGGCACCTGTCTCTGTTCCCTTTTCGCCTGCGGCCGGGGGACATTCCTTTCTTATTTGCAAAAACCCGAAGTACAAAACAAGGGGCTGTGGCAAATGCGCTTTGCATTTGCCACAGCCCCTTTACCGTAGACCTGCCATTCAATGCCTTTCCCGGCGGGGAAGGGGGAGCGCGAAGCGGCGGATGAGGAGAGCCATTACAAAAAAGGCGGCGGGAGCAAGCCGCCGCCCTACCAAATAACAAAGCATTCCGCTGAAGCCAAGCAACCGAAGATCAACTTTTAAATGCCTTCCCCAGCGGGGAAGGGGGACCGCGAAGCGGTGGATGAGGAGAACATTCTCCGGTGGCTGAAAATGACAGATACGCAATTGTTCTGTGCAATGCAACAAGTTTTACTTTTACACCCGCCGGCTCCTTCCACCACTTCGTGGTCCCCCTCCCTCCCGGAGGGAGGCACTTTGTTTTGCCATTGTTGCATGTGCAACAAAAATCTTTATTCAGAGTCAGTCGTTGGATCACTGCCGATAAAAGACCGCGATGCGCCCCTCGACCCGCCCGTATTCGGCATAGCAGGGGTCGTTTGCATATCGGTCATATTGTTCGCCTTCTGCCCGCAGGTTGACGACCACCCAGTCAAACACAATATCGGAAGCAATGGGGTAGCCGGAGGCGAGGTCATAGAGTTGCGCGCAACGCGCAAGCGAGACAACATAATAGGTGTCTGCCCCCACCGTGGCATCTTCGGGGACGACGGAGAGCAGGTCTTCGATCTCGCGCTCGGTGTGTCTGTTTTCCCACCATTGACCGACATGTGAGGCCGTGTTGTCGCCCCAGATGCCGTCCGAGCCGCCGTCCCGCACGGTGCCGGCAAACGCAAGCATGCAAAACAGCAGGGCGAGGCAAAGCAAAAAGGCCACCCTGCTCTTTCGACCGTCCGGTGCATTGGAACAGGCGGCCGCACTGCCGTCCGTCACCTCTGCGACCGATTGGCTTCCGGCAGATGCCGCCGCAAGGTCGGAAAGATTCAGCACCGCAAGCAGGAACAGGAACGCACAGGAGCCGTAGGTATACTGAAAATAGATGGAATGCTGATAGGGCCAGTCGGTCATGAGGTTGACCAGCAGGTAGGGGCAGAACAGCACCAGCCGCTCCCATTTGCGCGTGCAGAACAAAAGCGGCGCAAGCGGCAGGCAGGTCAGCAGAATGAAGGGGATCTTCTCCGGCTCAAACGCCTCCGAGAAGACCTGCAGGGGGTTGAGCAAGACCGACTTGACCACCGTCAACAGCGAACCGTTGCCCAGATAGTCGAAGTTGGCATACCGCCAGGACATGACGCCCTCCCCGGCAGAAGAAAGGTAAGCGCTGACGGCAAAAAACCAGACAAACGAACCCGCCATCAGCGAAAGGGCCGTCACCGTCTCGCGGCGGGTGCGGGTACGCAGAGCATGCAAAAGCCAAAACAGCGCAAAGAAGAACACATAAACAAAGGCATCCTCCTTCACCGAAAGCACCAGCAACGCAAACACCGCCGTGCCCACGATGCTTTTGCGCTCGGCAAAGTCAAACAGCCACAGCAGCAGCGGCAGCAAAAATTTGTTTTCGTGTACCGAATAGAGGCACCCCAGCGAAAACGCGGGGTACAGCAGCAAGAGCAGTCCCACCGCGGCCGAGGCCGTCCCTGACAGGCCTCTGCGTCGCGCCAGACGATACAGAGGGATGACGGCAGAGCAGACGGTCAGCGCCTGCAGTACCTCCAGCGTGGCGGCGTGGGGAAACAGCGCATAAAACGGCAACCACAGATACCAGATGGGCGAAAAATGAACGGCAAAGTGAGAGAGCAGGCGGTTGCGTTCCACCGTGGTGTCCGGCAGGCCGGTCGTGCGCATATTCTCAAACATCTGGGCAAAAATGCCGAAGTCAAAGGTGGCAAGCGAATGACCCAGTACCTTGCAGACCGTACAGAGCGAAAGAAACACGCACAGGATGCCCGCAAAAGCGAACAGCACCACGGCCGGCAGGCGGCGCATCCCGTTGGCCTGCTCTATCCGTGAAAAGAGCCGTCCGGCCGTGGGAAAAACATAGGAGAGCAGCAGAAAAGCCAACAGGCAAAAACCGGCATACAGCCACGGAGTGGCGAACCGCGGCAGCGCAAAGACAAGCAGCAGTACCCCGCCCAAAAACAGTGCCGGACGGTCTGTCTCTTCTGTTGCAAACAGCACCGAAAGCACAGAGAAGACGGCAAAAAAGCCGACAAAGCAAAGCAGAACGAACAGCAGCGGGACAGCGGCGGTATAGTCCGTTTGGGCATAGTTGCCCCCAAAGCAGAACAGCGCCAAAGCGCTTGTCCACAGGAAGGCGGCGATCAGCCGCTCCAATGTGGCAAAAGGGGCAAAGACGCGCCGGAGGACAAAGCGCCGCTCCTGCGCCGATGCGGGCAGTCTCTTCATGTTGCTTTCTCCCATCTTTTCGGATGCAAAGCATTTTGGTCGGTGTCGCAAAGGGGACAGGCGTGCCTGCTGTCGCCCTTTTTTGGGGTGGCAGAAGACGCCCCGTGCGGGGCGTGGCTATGCCGATGTCTTTTGACGGTCGGTCGCAGGCGGGGAGGTCGTTTTTTGCGCCGGTCTGTCCGGGCTTGTCTTTCAGTGTCTCAGCTCGTCCTGCAAACGCGCCAAAAGGTCAGGCAGGGTCAATTCGAAGTTCACACCATAGTCATGGTGGGTGGGGTCAGAGAGCGTCTCGGCAATGGTCAGCGCCGTATAGTCGGCCGCCAGACGAAGGGCCCTGTCGGTGGGCAGACCGCGCATCAGCGCGCCGGTCACCACCGAGGCAAACAGGTCGCCCGTGCCGTGAAAACTGACCGGGATGCGGTCATGTTCATAGGCAAAAAACTCGTCCGTCTCGCCGTCATAGAGGACAAATCCCGTTTTGCCTGGGTGAAAGGCCACCCCCTTCAGCGCCACCTTTCGGGCACCCAGACCGCACAGACGGCGCAGCACATCCCGCACCCACGGCTCCTTATACTGCTCGGTATACGGCAGCCCCAGCATATAGCATGCCTCCGTGAGGTTGGGCAGTGCGAGGTCTGCGCGGGAAAGCAGTGCCCCCATCTCACACGCAAATTCGGGGGTAAACCCGGTATACAGACGGCCGTTGTCTCCCATCACCGGGTCAATGATGACGGCGGAGGCAGGCGTGCGGAAATCGTCGATGAACCGCCGGACGATCCGCAGTTGCTCAAAACTGCCGAGATAGCCGGTGTAGATGGCATCAAAGGTGATATTCTGTGACTTCCAATGGTCGGCGATCGCCTGCATCCTGTCCGTCAGATCCAGAAAGGTAAAGTCCGGAAACATGGTATGGGTGGAAAGCACGGCGGTGGGCAACACGGCACACTCCACCCCCATGGCAGAAATGACGGGTTGGGCAACGGTCACGGAGCATTTGCCCACGCCCGAAATGTCCTGAATGGTGACAATGCGTTTCATACGACAGATCCTATATCCTTATTTTGTGCGAATTGATTTTTGATTTTCGTGCGGGCTTTTGTGAGAGCAATGTGATCTCACCTTGGTACAGCTTCAGTATTCTGCGGTTTGTCGTTTGCCAATCATCCACCGGCCATGGGGAGACGCATAACTCGCGCGAAGCCGAAGATAGTGGCCTTAATGGCCCGTTTTTGTCCTCAAAGAGCGCAAGAAAGCACCTGCCGCACAAAAAGTTGCCTTAATTGTGCCAAACCGGGAGTTATCAGTCGGAAAGATCAAGGCAGTTGCACTGTTTTTGCTTGTTTTTACAGGGGGTTTCAAATATTATGCATATAATTGTTTGCATAATCGGAGACAGAAGAAGAGATAGATAAGACGATCGTGTGTAAAAATGCCGCTTCTTTGTCAGAAAAAGACGGCGGACCGATGCCGCAGTATGCGCATCTCCACAAACAGGCCGCCAAGCGGCGCAGGGAGGGCGGTCACTCTGTTTTGTCTGCTGTGGGTGCGACCTGTTCTTCCGTCAGACCGACGGCGGCATCCACCGGCACGGAGAAGGCAATGCCCTGCCCCGGCGTACTCAGCCCCACGGCGCGGTAGAGTGCGTGGAGGATGTCTTGCTTGATGGCGGCGGGCACAAGGATCATCACCATTTCTTTTTCGGGTTCGACTGTGATCTGAAAGCGCTTTTCCGCCTCATGCGATGCGGTGCCGCGGCCGCGGATGACCGTGCCGCCGCGCGCGCCGAATTCTTTGGCGGCGTCCATGACGGCGGAGCTGAAGCCCGCGTTGACGATGCAGAGGATCATCTCATATTTTCCCGTATTCATGTGATACTCCTTTTCAGGGTTGTGTCATATTGGAGAGGAACTGATACACCGC
>CAMGGT010000016.1 GCA_946055715.1 uncultured Clostridia bacterium
TAGCCCAAAGGCATGCAATGCATGCCTTTCTGCGCGTATTATAACACACCCCCACGCACAATGCAAGCCAAAAGGCCGCGCGGACAACGGGCGGTTGGCATGCCTTCACGGGGCAGGCGCTTTTTTGTTTTGGGGGCTGTTTCATTTGAGCAGTTCCGCTTTTCGGAATCTCGGAATCTTTGGTTGATTCGACGGGTTTCTCTCTTTCTCTTACCCCAAGATTGGTATAATATACCAAAAATCGGAAGTGAAAAGAGAGAAAAAATGAAAAGACGAACAAAACACAGATCAAACGCATTTACCCACCTGTATGTCCCGCCGACAGGCAGCGCACACGCGCATCCACCCCTTTGCCCGGCCACAATGCCGCTTTTCCCCCAACCGTCACCCGACGCATGCGTCTCGTTTATGGGCGTATTGCGGCATAAGGGTGACTTTTTGTTTTCCGGGAGGTGGGGGCTATGTACAGCTTGTTTTCCCTGCCCGCCGGACAGCGAGCGATGGCAACGCCGCACACCGGCGCGGGCGATGCACAGAGGCCTTTGCCCCCAAGCGACACGAGCGCAAACACCTCTGCCCTACCGGGCAGACGGCAGCCAAGGCCGACAGCGCACACCGTCGCAGACGGTGTGCAAAAACCTTTCACCCCAAGCGGCACAAGCCCAAGCACCCATTCTGCCCTGCAGGCAATGCCCCGGCAAGCGGAGGGGGGCGGTTGCAAATTTTTTCTGTTTTTTTGCACATTTCTTTTTTAACCCGGACAAAACCTGTCCGGGTTACCTCCTAAACTGGTCCTGACCACGGGAGGGAAAAGAATGGGAACGGCAGAAAGAAGAGCGGAGATCGTCCGACTGCTTTGCCGGCGCAGATATGAAACCATGCTGAACCTGGCAGAGACATTCGGCGTTTCTCTGAGGACGATCCAAAGAGACATCGAGGCCATCAGTCTGACCGCCCCGATCTATACCCAATGCGGCCGTTACGGCGGGGGCGTGTATATGGTGGAGGGCTTCACCATCGACCGCATGTATATGAAAGAGGAAGAATTGGCCCTGCTTTGCCGCATACGAAGCATGGCCGAAGGGTCGCCCGACCTGCTCTCGGCGGCGGAAAAAGAAACCCTTGACGGGATCATTGCCGCCTACTCTCCACCCAAAACCATTACATAAGAAAGGAAAAAACATGCAAGAGCAAGAAAAACAGCTCTTCAAAGAGCTATGCAAATTCAAAGATAACCACCCGGATGCCTCACAGCTTGCCTATGCCACCCCGGAAGTGCTGGGGCAGTTGTGCCTCGGCCGGATGCAGGGTGTCGCCTATGACAGTCTGCGGCGGCACGACCTGCTCGACAAGGTCAATCGTGAGTTCAAAAACACCTTAAAGGACGGATATGACCACAACCTCCTCCGCAACAACAGTTTTTTTGAATGTGTCGCGATGGTGTCCGACCTGCTTTCTGCCTGCCCTGTCCGGGTGGCCATGCTGAAGGGCGCATGGCTGTGCGCCCATTATCCCGGCGGATACCGCACCTCAAATGACATTGATCTTTTGCTGGATGCAAAGGATGTCACCGAGGTGGGAAAGGTGCTGTCGGAGGCCGGCTTTATGCAGGGCAACCTCCGGCGGGATGTGTTCGTCCCCGCCGGGCGGCGCGAGATCATCGAATCAAAAATGACAAGGGGAGAAACCGTGCCCTACATCAGGCAGGTGAACCTGCCCGGCATGCCTTATCTGGAGATCGACCTCAATTTCTCGCTGGACTACAAACCGGGAGACGATCGCGCACTGCAAAGAATGCTGGAGAAGACCGAGTGGCGGGGTGTGCGCACCACCCGCATCCCCACCCTGTGCAAACAGGATTTCTTTCTGCATCTCTGCTGTCATCTATATAAGGAAGCCACCACCCTGCCCTGGATCGTCATGCAGCGGGACATGACCCTCTATAAATTCTGTGACCTCTATCTGCTACTGTCGGAGAGTGACGAAAAAGACATTGCCGACCTGTTTACCCGTGCGCGGGAACTGGGGCTGGCCGATGTCTGCGCCTTCGGCATTCTGTGGACGGCCGACCTGTTTGCAACAGGGGACAGCACCGCCGTGCGGCACGCCAAAGACATCCTGCGGGGGCGGCCGGACTTTCTGCACACGGTAACCGCCCCCGCAGAAAAAAAGACCTTCCGGTATCAGACAGAGAGCATCACCGACCGCTTTTTTATGCAGGACAGACAAATAGACCTGCGGGAGGTCACACCATGAAGCCACTGCAAATGAAAGAAAACGACACGGGCGGCTTTCTGTTCACCTTCTGCGGGCTGGACGGCAGCGGCAAGACCACCATGATCCGCCTGCTGCGGGAAAAGCTGGCCCAAAGCCACCGCGTGGTGCTGACAAAACAGCCCACAGAGGCCGTGCGAAAATCGCAGATCTTCCGCACCTATATGGACTGCCCCGACCACAGCGCCTTTGAGTACCGAAGTTTGTCCCTTCTGGCCGCAAGCGACCGCCTCCAGCACGCAAGCCGTGTCATTGAACCATGCCTTGGGCAGAGGGCCGTGGTACTCAGCGACCGCTATTTTTACTCCTGCCTTGCCAATCTGCGGGCAAGAGGATACAAGGGCGACCGGTGGATCTATGAGATCGCGCACCACATCGTAAGGCCGGACATTTGTTTCTTCTTCGATGTGCCGGTGGAGACGGCCGTCTCGCGCGTCAGGGCCCGCCCCGAAGAAAAAGACCGCTATATCGACATCGATCTGCAACACAAACTGCGGCGGGAATACATCGACATCTGCCGCGCAAACGGCGGGGTGCTGATCTCCACCCTGCTGCCCGCGCAGGAATGCCTGCGCATCATGGAAAACGAAGTCAGAAAGGTGATGTATCATGAGTGTATATGAACGCACAAAAAAAGTCCTGCAGACCGTCTGCGGGCAAGAGCCCTCCGGCGTACAGGACCGTCTGCAGGAAGACCTTCTGATGGACAGTCTGGGTATGGTGACGCTGCTGCTGCAGATCGAGGATGAATTCGGCATTGAACTGAAAGAAAGCGACATGAACCCCTTTGACCTGATCACGGTGGAAGATGTCCTGCGGCTGGTGGGGCGGTATGAGGTGGCAGATGAACCGCTTTGTTGAACTGCCCCTCATAGAGCCGATGTACAGCACCTATCACTACCAGGGGCCGGGCGTGGCCATTGCCGCAAGCAACCCCTCCATCCGCTTCTGGTACCTGTCGGAGGTCATGAATCTGACCTGCACCCGTCGGTTTCTGCACGGCTATACGACCCCGGAGATCGGCATCCAGAATTCCACCTGCGGCACCAACCCCTACCTTGAAAAGAAGTGGTACATGCTGGAATACCTGAAGGGCTATTCCAATATCATCATCCGCGACATGCTGGACCATGGGTTTTATGTCTATTTCAACGGCGTGGACGACTACTATGTGGAGGGCAAAAGCTGGTACCGCGAAAAGCACTTCAACCACGACGGACTGATCTGCGGCTATAACCGCGACGACAAGACCTATTGCCTGTATGCCTATGACAAGAATTGGGTCTACCGCAAATTCTGGACGCCCCAGAGCGGCTTTGACAAAGGCAGGACTGCCCTTTTCAAGGCCGGCATCTACGGTGCCATCTGCGGATACAAGCCCAAGCCCGACATTGTGACCTTTTCGGCCACGACCGCCCGCGCAAAGCTGGAAGAATACCTGGATTCCGATTTTGAAAAATACCCGCAGACGGAAGACGGCATGGTCTATGGCACCGTTGTGCATGACTACATCGCCCTGTATCTTGGGCGGCTGTATGACGGCAGCGTCCCCTACGAGCGGATGGACAGGCGCATTTTTCGCCTGATCTGGGAGCACAAAAAAGTCATGCACGAGCGCCTTCGGCTGATGGAAAAGGCCTTTTGCACAGACGGGGAATGCAGCAGCCGGTATGCGCGCATCGTCTCGGCGGCGGATGCCCAGCGGATGATGTATGCCGCCCATGTCATGCGACAGAGAAATGCCCTGCTCCCCACCCTTGCGCGGCAACTGCTGGCCATGAGCGAAGAGGAAAAGATCATCCTACGCGAAATGCTGACAAAAACGAAAGGAAAACGAGAAAATGAAACTTTGGCATGAGATCAAAGAAAAAATGCTCTGCTTCCCCACCCAGCAAGTCTGCGAAGAGGGGGCAGAGATGACCTATGAAGACCTGACCGTCTATGCGGAAGTGCTGGCAGAGCAAATGCGGGGCATCCGCTGCTGTGCGGTGTTGTGCCGCTCTGAAATGGCGGCGGCCATCTCTCTGCTTGCCTGCTTTGCGGCGGGCATCACGGCCGTGCCGCTCTCCTGGCGTTATGGAGAGATCCATTGCCAAAAGATCCTTGACAGGATCGGGCCTGACGCACTGATGACAGACGAAGAGGGCAGACTGCACATCCGCCGCCTGCCGGGTGCCACCTTCCGCGCGTCCTCCCCCCGCCCGGCGCTGATCATGTGTACTTCCGGCACCACAGGCACGCCCAAGGGTGCCCAACTGAGCGAAGACAACATCCTCTGCAACGTCGCCGACATTGCCGACTATTTTGCCATCGGCAAGACCGACAGCATTCTGATCGTCCGCCCGCTGTATCACTGCGCGACCCTGACGGGAGAGTTTTTGCTGTCGCTGACAAAGGGGTGCAGGATCCGCTTTTATTCCGAAAAATTCAACCCGCCGCAACTCTTGCAACTCATTGACAAATACCGCATTTCCGTTTTGTGCGGCACCCCCACGCTGCTGGGCATGCTGGCGCGGTTCAACCGCAGGCAGGGCGAAACGCTGCGGCATCTGTGCGTCAGCGGCGAGTGCATGAGCCCCGCCGTCGGCCGTCAGATCGCGGCCGCCTTTCCCCGGGCGGAGATCTACCATGTATACGGGCTGACAGAAGCCGGCCCGCGTGTGGCATGGTTGCCGCCCCGCTATTTTGCCGACTTTCCCGACTGTGTGGGTCTGCCGCTGAGATCGGTATCTTTGCTCATCCGAAAAGAGAACGGGCAGCCGGCCGCGCGCGGCGAGCAGGGCATGCTGTATGTCAAGGGCGAAAATGTCATGATGGGCTACTATGACGACCCCGGCATGACGCGCAAGGTGCTGTGCGACGGGTGGCTGAAGACCGGCGACATCGCCGAGATCACCCCCGAGGGCTTTCTGAAGATCAAGGGCCGAAAAGACGACCTGATCATCAAAGCCGGCATGAACATCTACCCCCAGGAGATCGAAGCGGCCCTGCGGCGGGATGCCCGCGTCAGAGAGGTGATGGCCTATGGCTACAAGACCCCCGGCGGGCAAACGCAGATCGGGCTTCAGATCGCCGGTGGCTTTTCTTCCGTTGACGAGGTGCGGCAGCTGTGCGGCGAACTGCTGCCCGCCTATCAGGTGCCGCTGACCGTCGAACTGCTGCCGGAACTGGCCAAAAACGGCTCGGGCAAGATCAGAAGGAGGCGGGCGGGATGAAGGTATATGAACGCAAATACCTGCTGACGCAAGAGGAATATGAATACCTGCTTGCTTCGTCCCCGGCGTGCGGGCAGCTCACCCTGCAAAACGACTACTATGACACCCCCGACCTTGCGGGCGACCGGCAGGCCGTCACCTATCGGATACGCACATATGACGGCCACCGCGAGGCCACCGTCAAACGCCACCTGTCGGAAGGCCACCTCTGCGAGGTGATGACCGAGTCGGCCGTCAGCCCCCTCGGGCGACCGTCCGTCTTCCCCGCCGGGCTTGTTGCGTGGGGGCGCCTCACCACACAGCGCATCTTTCTTGTCCGCGAAAAGGACTTCCGCGTGTCGCTGGACAAAAGCATCCTGCCGGACGGCACAGACTATGAACTGGAAGTGGCCTGTGCGCCGCGGTATGACCTGCAGGCGCAGATGTATGTGCTGGCCTGCCACCACCGCCTGTATCTGCACTGCCCCGGATACACCCACACGCTCGCCCGCCCCGCCGACCGACCGCCGAGCAAATCCCGCCGCTTTTTCGCCGCAAAAGGAGGGGTACCGTGTATTCTGTTCTGAATGAAATTCTGCTGCTGCGCAAAAACAAGCCCCCGCGCATTGACAGCCGCAACAGCAACAGATACTGCCTGGTCACAGCGGAAGAAGACGGTAGCAGAACCGCCTATTGCTTCAGCACCCCCATCTATGAAAAAGCCACGGGCAAACTGCTGGATTTTTGCTTTCACAGGCAGGGCAAGGACGCCGTTCTTGTGGGCAGTCACGCCCGCATCGGCATCGCGGGCAACACCGTCACCATGGCAGACGAATACGGCATCTGCCGTCTTCGTCTGCCCGTATGCGCCTCTGCCTTTTCCGCCCGAAAGATCACCTGCGGCACAGCCGAACTCTGCCCCACCGCAAACGGCATCGCCGTCACGGCGCAGGCGTCCGACGAGGGCTTTTCGTTTGAACTGGAAACCGACAAGCGCTTTTTGCAGATCAGAGACAACACAAAATGCCTGGCCCTCATGCAGGACAAATTCACCCCCTATGTCAGCATCTCCTGCATCGGCACGGTGGACGGGCGCGGCTGTGTGACCGCCCCCGCCGCCCTTTCGCTGCGCAAAACGGATGACGCGCATTTTGTGCTGACCCTCTCGCCCGCCCGCCCCGCGCGGCGCGTCATGTTTGAGGTGAACCTGTATGAGCCGAAGCTCATGCAGGACACCACCGTGGAAAGCCAACACCCCACAGAAAACAACGCCTTCGGCGGGCAGGCCTTTATCGGCAGAACGCCCCAATGCGGCGAGCAATGGCTGTATCTGCGCATTGACGACCAAAAGATCCCCGAGCTGACCGAGCGCCGCATCCTGCGCGTCATGCTTCATCTCCGGCAGACCTCCGCTGTCGGCACGCGCCTCACCGCCGTGCGCACCGCACAGCGCTTCTGCAGCTTCGGCTCCAACTGGAACAACAAAATGCCGGAGGCAGAGACCGTCTCCCGCGCCCGGGCAGAAGACGGCTATCAGGTATTCGACCTCACGCCGCTGCTGGTGGATGCACGCACCCGGCGGACGGTGCGCGTCCCCGGCGTCATCATCAAAGCGACAGACCCCGCCGGCTTTGCGGCCGTCGCCACCGCAGACAGCTACCTGTGGCCCGCGGTGCTGGAAGTGGGCTATCTGTAAAACAAAAAAACGAAAGGAGCAGCAGATGAATAACCACCCCATCACCCCCGCCCCGCCCTGCCCCGGCGGCGCACAGCATAAAGCCCCCGACGGCGTGCAAGGCATCATATCCGGCACCCCACGACCAAGCGGCGCATCGGGCGGCGCGCCATCCCCCGAATCCTCCGAAGAGAACGCCGGGGCGCATACAACGGCCCGCGCCTGCGTTGCCTGCGACTATGACAGCCGCGGGCGGCTGACCTCCGTTTTGCAGACGGAAGGAGATTTTCGGCGGCAGGTGCGGTTTACATACAACAAAGCGGGCCTGCGCACCTGTAAGCAGGCAGACAACATGATCTACCGCTTTTTGTTTCAAGGTGACCGCCTGCTCTGCATCACGGCGGTGGACCTTTATGAGGGCTACCCCTACCATGCGAAGATCCTCCCCCTGTACGAGGGGCAGGAGCCGGTGGGCATTCTCTACCACACATATGACCTTTCGGGCGGCCGCACGGTCTGGACAGACACCCGGTATGACTTTATCAAAGACGGCCAAAAAAGCGTCATCGGCATCCTTGCCCCAAACCGTACCCCCGTGGTCGGCTACGGCTACGACGAGCGGGGGGCCTGCACGCTGCTGTTTGACCGAAGCATCCACGCCATCGGCGCGGTCAACCCCTTCCGCTACAGGGGCTGGTATTATGACACCGAAACAGAGTGGTACTACCGTGGCGGCGACTACTATGACCCCGCCACCGGAGTTGCCCCCACCGGCACACTTGCCTGCCCCGAGCGGCCCTGACCGGTCATTTTATCCCACAAAAACACATATACCAGAGGAGAAGAAAAAATGAAAGACATCCTGCGCCTGATCGAAGAAACAAAGCGCAATCTTTACATCCTTGAGAAGATGATCCGCGACAAATTCCCCAAAGAAGAGGAACAGCCATGCGCCCCTTCCGCTTTCGGCACAAGCGAAGGGCACAGGGGGCTGTGCGAATATGACCCCGTGTGCATGGCCTGCCCCCTCTGGCAGGACGGCTTCTGCGACAATACCCAAAAAGACACCTGCCTGCTCAGTCACAAACGATGACCGCGTCCCTCATTCAAAAAAGAAAGGAGATCGCATATGGAATTTCAGCAATACATCAGAACAGAGTTGCTCATCCTGGTTCCCGTACTCTATCTGATCGGGCTGGCGCTGAAAAAAAGCCCCCTGCCCGACAAATGGATCCCGCTTGTGCTGGGGCTGGTGTCCGTTGCCCTTTGCGCCGCATGGGTGCTGTCCACCGGCCCCATCGGCGACGCGGCATCCTTCTTTGCCGCCCTGTTCACCGCCGTCACCCAAGGCGTCCTGCTGGCCGGCACCGGCGTCTATGCCAACCAGCTGTATAAGCAGGCCAAAAAGGACGAATAAACAGCATCCCACCGTGCCGATTGCCACGCATGCCGCCGCGCCGATTCTCTCAAAAACCCCATAGCGCATGCCGCCCGGCCGATCCTCTCAAAGACCCCATCACACATACCGCCACGGGGCTGTTGCAAGTGCGACAGCCCCGTTTTTTGTGACGTGATGTGATGTGATGTGGGTTAGGCCTTTTTGAAAAAAGGCCCTCCCCCACGCCCCCTCTCAAAAACTTCTGATGA
>CAMGGT010000017.1 GCA_946055715.1 uncultured Clostridia bacterium
AAACCTCTGCTCATTTTCTCATCTTCTCTTATTCTCGTCTGCTCTTCTCTCTTGAATTTTTTACGCAAAAGTGGTATACTTATAGTATACTAAATAAAATGGAGAGATACCATGGGACGGGAAAACAAGAAAGAAGCGGTTGCCCTTCTGCACAGGACGACCATTCTGCAAGCGGCGGAAGCCCTCTTTGCCGAAAAGGGATATGAGCGCACCGGCATCGACGACATTTCCGCACGGGCGGCCTACAGCCGCAGAAGCGTCTATGCCTACTTTGAAAGCAAGCAGGACATCCTGCATCACATCATCGAAAAGGGCCTGCTGTGCTTGCGTGATGACATTGAAGAGGCGCTTGCACAGCACTCCGGTTTCAGAGACAGGTACAAGGCCATCTGCGATGCCATGGTGAAGTATCACCGCGAGTGCCCCTTCTCGATGGAAAGCGTCAACCGCGCACGGGCAGACGAGCTTGACGCGCCGCACCCCTCTGCCGCGGTGCGCCGTATTCTGGCGCTGGGCACAGCCGTCAACGGTCTGCTGGTGCGGTTTGTGCGGGACGGGCAGGCCGAGGGGAAGGTGCGCCAAGACATCCGGCCCGAGATGACCGTTTATGTGCTGTGGTCGGGCATCAGCGCGCTGCTGCAGCTCTTCCGCACGAAGGGCGGGTATATCGCAGGGCAACTGTCCCTGCCCGAAGAGGCGTGCCTTGCCTGTGGCTTTGGGCAGATGGTCGACGGCATCACGGAAGGGAGCAGCAAACATGAAGCAGAATGAAGCGAGCATCACTGCCCTTCTGTCGGCTTTTGGGCGGGCCTTTCACGCAGAAAATGCAGAGGCGCCGGTGTTTGCCGACACGGTAGCCAAACAACTGCTGACAAACGAAGAGTATACCGCCATCGGCCGATACATCGCAGGCGGCATCGACTTCTTCGCGCCGGACAAGAAGGGCTGTTTTGCAAGTGAAGAGGAACAGTTGCGCTATCTGGTCAACACGCAGATCGCACCCACGCCGCTGGGGCGGGCAAGGTATTGCGAAGAGTGTCTGGAGACGGCCATGCGCACCGGCACAAAGCAGTATGTGCTGATGGGCGCGGGGCTGGATACATTTGCCTTCCGCCGGTCGGAATTTGCAGAGCAATACGATGTCTATGAGGTAGACCACCCGCAGACACAGGAAGACAAATTTGAGCGCATCCGCCGCGCGGGGTTGGACATCCCCGCCCGACTGCATTTTGTTGCGGTGGACTTTGCGGCCGACGACCTGGCGCAAAAACTGTCGGAGGCCGGATTTGACCCCAAGAAAAAGACACTCTTTTCCTGGCTGGGGGTCAGCTACTATCTGACGGCAGAGCAGATCGGCGATCTGCTTGACGCGGTCGCGGCCCTGTCGGCAGACGGCAGCAGTCTGGTGTTTGACTATGCGGACGAGGGGCTGTTTACCTCAACGGTGAAGCGGGTGCAAAATATGGTGGCCATGGCGGCCGCGGGCGGCGAGCCGATGCAGACCTGTTTTGCGGAGGATGCCCTGGTCGCACTGCTGGAGCGGCACGGCTTTCTGCTGTATGACCTGCTGTCTGCGCCGGACATACGGGCGCGGTACTTCGCAGACCGAACCGATGGACTGACCGCCTTTGAACACATCTGTTATGCGCTGGCCGTCATCAAAAAATGAGAGGCAACAGCCCGCGCTGTTCAAAAGCAGGCGACATCCGATTTTCTTTGCAGATCTGATCTTATATCCTTCTATATCCTTACAAATCTTCTTTTTCGACATATTTTGTCGTTCTTAAGACCGACAAAAACATTGACCGGATCGCGCCCCGATCTGTCGATGCGGCGGGGTACCCTAGACGGAGTATAAGAAAAATCAGATACAGAGGCGGACGGGCAGAACACACGCCCGGTGGTTTGTGTGATGGTCGGGCAAAGCGCAGGTCGGCTCACGGTCGGCCGTATTGCCTGCGGTAGGCGGTGGGGGAGAGGCCGGTGGCCTTTTTGAAGCGGCGGGTGAAGCCGTTATAGTCAGAGAACCCCGCCTTCTGCGCGATGGCCGTCACAGACAGGCGACCTGTGGCCAGCAGCTGCTGTGCATAGGTGATCCTTGCCTCCGAGATGAAGGCATGCACACTTGTGCCTTTGTGTGCCTTGAAGAGGTGGCACAGGGTCGACACAGAGCAGGCGCAGGCCGCCGCCACCTCGGCGTTGGAGATGCGGAGATAAAAGTGCCGCTGGATGTATTTGACGGCGCGGTTGACAAGCTCGCTTTCGGTGGTCTCTTCGCGGTCGTCCGGGGAGAGGTGTTTGAGATACTCGATCATTCTGCACAGGGGCTCTACCAGTGTGCAAAGCTGTGCCTGTTCCATATCCTCCGCCGCGGCGCAGACCGTGCCGCCGCAGGACAGGGGAAAAACCGTCTCTTCCACGCCCGCGTGGCAGGTGCGCCGCCGGATCTGCATCGACCCGTCATCCTCGGCCGTGTGCAGGCGGATGCAGGCGTCCCATGCTTCGCTGTCACTTTTGACCAACAGGCACTGCGGGTTTCTGTGCAGATTGAGGGGCAGAAGCGGCAGCATGTCTGCGCAGAACCCCGTGTGGACAGAGACATAGATATGTAGCTGTGAAAGGTAGTCGACATACGCGCGGATGTTGTCGATAAGGCGCTTGATCATGTGCATCTCCCCTCCCGGCATTTTTGCCGGGCGTTTTTTCTGTTGCCATTATACCGAAATTTGCAAAAAATGCAATGTTTTTTGCAAAAAAGTACATATCTATACGGGACAAAACTTGCTACACTGAAGAAAAAACAAAAGGAGCGGGGCAAATGGAAACGAAAAGGATCGAGACGGATGTGCTGGTGGTCGGCAGTGGGCCTTCAGGGTTCAGCGCCGCCTATACCGCCGCCAGGCGCGGCGCAAAAGTGATTTTGATCGAGCAGTGCGGAGAGGTGGGCGGCATCTCCACAGCGGGGCTGATGAGCCATTGGACGGGCAGTTGCGGCAGCCCCCTCTACCGCGAGATCTTGCGGCGGAGTGCCGAGCTGAACGAAGGGGCGCTTCATGGCCACATCACCCCCACCATCGACCCCGAAAACCTCAAGACCCTGTACCTTGAAATGCTGGACGAGGTGGGGGTGACGCTATGGCTGTATACCTTTGCCTTTGACGCCATCATGGACGGCGACCGAATTCTGGGCGTGTCGGTCGTCAACAAATCCGGCCGCACGGACATTTTTGCCCACACGGTCATCGACGCCTCCGGGGACGGAGACATCGCCTGCAAAAGCGGCGCCCGCTTCTGCAAAGGGCGGGAAAGCGACGGCAAAATGCAGCCCGCCACCCTCATGTTCAAGGTGGGGGGCGTGGACGATGACCGGGCGGTGCTTCCCGGTTCGTTTGAGACGACGGTGCCCACCGACAAGGGCGAGCTGCAGGCCCTGGCAAGAGAAAAACTCCCCGCCCCTGCCGGGCATGTGTTGCTGTATAAGTCCACCCTGCCGGGTATAGTGACCTGCAACATGACCAACTGTGTGGAGATCGACGGCACCAGAGCCGAGGACCTCACCGCGGCCACGATCACCTGCCGCCGCCAGATGCGCGCGATATTGCAGTTTCTGCGCGCCTATGCGCCGGGGTATGAAAACGCCTACATTATCAGCTCCGCCTCGCTTGTGGGCATACGCGAAACGCGGCACTTCAAGGGAGAATACACCCTCACCGAAGAAGACATCCTTGAGGCAAGGGTCTTTGACGACTATGTGGTAAAAGACGCCTACTTCAACTTTGACGTGCACAACATCACCGGCGCGGGGCTGGACAAAACGGGGGTGCAGCACGGCTTCAGCCAGAAGAAGGGCTATACCATCCCCTACCGTTGCCTGCTGCCCGAAAAGATTGAAGGGCTGTTGCTCTGCGGCAGAAACATCTCCGGCACCCACATGGCGCACTCCAACTTCCGTGCCATGCCCATCTGCGCGGGCATCGGCGAGGCGGCGGGTGCGGCCGCGGCGCTGGCCACAAGGCAGGGGGTTACGGTGCGGCAAGTGACGGCCGAAGAGATCCGGGCGCTGATCTTCTGATGCGCCCCGTCATATCGGCCGACAATTGAACAGACAAACCATACCGTCTTTTCTTTATTCAAACCGCCCGCCCGGGCGGTTTTTGCATAACAAGGGCTGTTTTGGGTTGTGTGAGGCGGGTATTACCGCTTGCACTTCTTCATAGATCGTCTCTCTGCGAACTCAATACATCTCTGATGGGCGTATGATCGCTTGCGCTTTCTCCTAAACCCCAAGCCGGGTGCTGCCCGAAGGTACATAAATGCATTTGTACCGGCATTTCCCTCTCATAAAACCGATAATGAATATAGAAAGAATATGAGTGAATCTTACCCCGGGATTTCTGTTCCCCGGCAATCCAACTGCCTCCCTCCGGGAGGGAGCCCTGCCGGGGGGAAACGGTGCCGCTGTTACTTTCATTTTTCCTTTTTCTTTCCCCGGTCAGAACAGAGTCTCAAAGAAGTGAGAAGAAAAAAGGCGCGGCGGCGATGGTTGACACATATTTTTTTGCATAGTATAATAATATGAATGACGATCAGGCACAAAAACGGAAGGCCGCGGCGCATACCGCCTTCGGTCGGCGTTTTTCACTTTTGGGATAGGCGTTCTGTTTTCGGGTGCCCCGTCATCAACCGACTACATCAAATACGCCCTCTGCCCCACCGTGGGCAGGGCGCCGGAAGGAGCGTTTTTTCCTTGGGTGTGCTGTGGCAAACTCTCAAGGACGTCAAAAAACCGCGGGTGGCGATACTGGGGGCCGGTCTCTCCGGCAAGGCGGTGCTGGACTATCTGTCGCAGACCATCGCCCCGGTGCTGTCGGACCTTCGCGTTTCTCTGCGGGACGAAAAAGACCGCCCCTGCCCCGACTGGGCAAAAAACCGACCGTGGGTGGAGTGGCGCTGCGGCGAAAACTGGCTTTCCGATCTGTCGGAGACCATCCTCTTCCGCTCGCCGGGCATCCGCCCGGACCTGCCCGAACTGACCCGCGCCACTAAGGCCGGGGCGGTGATGACAAGCGAGATCGCCCTGCTGTGCCGCAACTGCCCGTCGCGCATCTATGCCGTCACCGGCAGTGACGGCAAGACCACGACCTCTGCCATGACCCACGCCGTTTTGCAGGCGGCCTGCGACGGCACCCACCGGGTGTATCTGGGGGGCAACATCGGCCGTTCTCTGCTCTGCGACCTCCCCCACATGACCGCCTGTGACCGCGTGGTGCTGGAACTTTCCAGCTTTCAGCTCTGCGATTTTTATCCGCACACACGCGCCGCCGCGGTGCTGAACCTGACGGAAAACCACCTCAACTGGCACACCTCCATGGAAGAATACCGACAGGCAAAGGCACACATCCTGCCCCATGCAAAGCGACGGGTGCTGTCGGCAGACGACCCGGCGACCCTGTCGATGGCACAGCCGGGCGACTGCCTGTTTTCCACCGAAATGCCCCCGGATGCGCTGTGGCAACAGTATGGCCGGCGGCCGCTGGTGTGCCTGTGCGAAGGCACGGTGTGCCTGTGTGAGAACGGAGAGACCACCCCCGTCTTTGCGGCGAAGGATCTGCCCTTGCCCGGGGTGCATCACCTGCGTGATGCCATGGCCGCCATGGGTCTTTTGTGGGGAGATGTTTCGCCCGAGGTCATGCGGGCGGGGTTGCTCTCTTTTCACGGCGTGCCCCACCGCATGCAAAAAGTGACCACCGTGGGCGGCGTTGTGTGCGTGGACAGCTCCATCGACACCACCCCCGCTCGCACGGCCGCCACCCTTGCGGCCACGCCCGGCAGACCCACCGTCATCTGCGGCGGTTCCGATAAAGGCGTCTCCTACCTGCCGCTGGCCCGCGCGCTGATCGCACGGGCGGGGTGCGTGGTGCTGACCGGGCAGACAAGAGATGCCATCCGCCGGGCGCTGACGGAGGAGAACTGCCCGCCGGAGTTGCCCGTGGTGGTCTGCGAGGACTTTGAAGAAGCCGTGCGGGTGGCATTCTCGCTGACGCCGCCGGGCGAGACCTTGCTGCTCTCCCCCGCTTGCGCCAGTTTTGACCGCTTTGAAGACTATCGGGCGCGCAGTCGCCTGTTTTGCGAGACGGTGCGCCGCCTGCCTTAGCCGCGGGCGGGCACACGGCGGTGCCGGAACGGCTATCCTTCCGGCGTCATAGGAAATACGCGGGCGGGCGCGGCAGACGCAAGACATGCCGCACGCCGCCCATCCGCACAAAAACATCTCTTCAACGCACATCCGTTCCGCCGCGGCAGAGGCATCTGACCGCGCCTTCTGCCGACCTGCGGCGCACCCTGCGCCTCATTCGATCTGCCCCCAATACGGACAAGCCAAAAACCGCCGGCAAGCTCTGCCGCAAAGGAATCATTATGCCATCTGAACGCATCCTCACATTGCGCCGCAAAGCGGCCTCGCTTCCCCTCTGCCCCGGCGTCTATCTGATGAAGGACGCGGAGGGCACGGTGATCTACGTGGGCAAATCGCGCCACCTCAAAAACCGCGTCTCCAGCTATTTTGCAGACACCGACCACGGCCCCAAGACCGCCCGCATGGTGTCGCGCGTGGCAGACTTTGACTATATTCTCTGTGACACGGAAATGGAGGCCCTCACCCTCGAAAATGTACTCATCAAGCAGTATACCCCCCGCTATAACATCAAATTAAAGGACGCCAAGTCCTATCCCTACATCAAGATCACCACCGGCCCCTGGCCGCGCATTGAGGTCTCGCGCACCCGCCGCGAGGACGGGGCGGCCTACTTCGGCCCCTATCGCTCCTCTGCCACCGCCCATTCGGCCGCAGAGACGGTGTCTGCCATTTTTGCCCTGCCCGTGTGTCACCGCTCTTTTCCGCGGGACATCGGGCGGGAACGCCCCTGCCTGTACCGTCAGATGGGGCGCTGCTGTGCCCCCTGCGTGCCCGACATCAGCGAGGCGGACTACCGCGCGCTGATGGCCTCTGCCCGCAAGGTATTTATGGGCAACACAAAAGAAGCAGAGGGCGAGTTGCGCCGCCGCATGTATGAAGCGTCGGAAGCCGAGCGGTTTGAGTTGGCGGCACGCTACCGCAACAGTCTGGAAGCCCTGGCGCAACTCTCCGAAAAACAGAAGGTGGTCACAAGCGAGCAGGACGAGCGGGATGTGTTTGCCCTGTATGAGGGGGATGTGTCGGGCGTGCTGGCGGTGCTGCAGATCCGGTGCGGCAAACTGATGTATAAAAACGAATATGTCTTTTCTGCGGGGGAACTCACGGGCGGCGGCGACATTGCCGCCCTGCTCTATGACTATTACAGCACGGCAGACCCGCCGCGCGAGATCCTCTTGGACCGCGAACTGGACGAAGAGTCTGCCGCCTCCCTCTCGGACTGGCTTTCGCAAAAGGCCAACCGCCGTGTGACCGTGCGCACCCCCAAGCGCGGCGACCTGAAGAAACTGTGCGACATGGCGGCAGAAAACGCCCGCCACCGCGCCGAAGCCCGCCGCGAAGCCGACACCAAGGCAGAGCGCACATTGGCGCGGTTGGCCATGCTGCTGGGGTTGGAGGTGCTGCCCGGCCGCATTGAGGCCTATGACATCTCCAACCTGGGCAACGAATACATCACCTGCTCGATGGTGGTCTACTGTGACGGCGTGCCCAAGCGCGCGGACTATCGCACCTTCCGCATCAAGACCACCGACGGTGCCGACGACTATGCCGCCATGCACGAGGCCCTCTCCCGCCGGCTGGCCCACATCGGGGACGGTTCGCCCTCTCTTGGCGAAGCCCCCGACCTCATCCTGCTGGACGGCGGCGTGGGGCATGTGCATACCGTGCGCCCCCTGGCCGACCGGCAGACCCCGCCTATCCCCGTCTTCGGTATGGTCAAAGACGACTTTCACAAGACCAGATGCCTCACCGACGGCGAAAGGGACATTTCCATCGCGGGGGAGCAGGGGCTGTTCGTCTTTATCTACGGCATTCAGGAAGAGGTGCACCGCGTGGCCGTGCGCGGCATGATGGGGGCAAAACGCCGCACCCTCAAACACTCATCGCTTGAAAAGATCCCCGGCATCGGCCCCGCCAAAGCCGCCCTGCTGCTGAAGGTGTTCGGCACTCTTTCCGCCATACGGGAAGCGGATGTGGAGACCCTTTCATCTGCCAAGGGCATCACGCTGGCGGATGCGGTGCAGATCCACGCCTATTTTCAGAAACAAAAAGAGCAAAAAGATCAAAAACAGCAAAAACCCCCGTCGGGCAAGCCGTAAAGAGACACATTCTTCGCCTATTTACGCTTCTGCATACCCCAAAGTGCCGTGCAGGCAAACGCCACCCCTCCATCCTCCCGCCGCATGCCCGGCGCGTCCGTTTGGGGGCGAGAGACGGCTCTGCTTTTGCGCATGCGCTTCCCCATGCAAAAAACAACACACCATCACCTGCCGCCCCGCAACACAACCTTTCTGTCGGGCAAGACAGAAGGCGGAGACGGCCGAAAGGACAGCATATGAGAATCATTACCGGCACCGCAAAAGGCACCCCCCTTGTCACCCTTGAGGGGGAAAGCACCCGCCCCACCTCCGAGCGGGCAAAGGAAGCCATTTTTTCTGCCCTGCATTTTGACCTGGAAGGGCGAGCCGTGCTTGACCTGTTTGCCGGCTCCGGCCAGATGGGGTTGGAAGC
>CAMGGT010000018.1 GCA_946055715.1 uncultured Clostridia bacterium
CTCTTCGGGGGTCATATTCTTTCGTAATGTTCTTGCGTTTGAAACGAGTTTCTTATTGTACGGTATCATTCTGACTCCTCATCCACCGCTTCGCGGTCCCCCTTCTCCCACAGGAGAAGGCATTGAAGGCAGACCTGCGGTAAAGGGGCTGTTGCAAATGTAAAAACGATTTGCAACAGCCCCTTTTTGTTTTTTCGCTTTTTGCCCCGATGCCCGGCGGCCGGCCTTACAGATGAATGGTCTCGCCGGGACGGATGGAGACGGGGGTGCCGCCTGCATCCAGGCAAAGGGTGAGGGCGGTGGGATTGTGCAGAATGGTGCCGTCAAAGGATGTCTCCAGGCGGCGGTAGGCGGCGAGGTAGTCCACAATTTCGATGTTGGTGGCATACCACACATCCTCGTGGCCGCCGACCTTCTCGCACACGGCCTCGATGGCCTGCCAACTGTTGGCCCCCTTGTTATACTCAAATTCATAGCTGTGTCCCCACAGATAAAACAGGCGGGGCACGGCGGTCTTCATCTCAAAGAAGGTGTCCAGCATGTGATCCAGTTCAGGGTCGGCGTGATGGGTCGTGGGGGCAAACGGAATCCAGCTTTCGGGCAGATAATAGCCGTTGTTGGCCTTGCCGCAGGCGCGGCAGTAGGCAAAGCCGCACAGGCGCAGGGCATCCGTCACATTCTTGTTGGCGGTGCCAAACGGCAGCACAAAGCCGCGGATGATGCGGCCGAACATGTGTTCCAGCGCTTCTTTGTCGCGGGTGATCTGCGCCAACATGGCAGAGTCGGGCAGACTCTCCAAAAACGGGTGGTTGTATCCGTGCGCGGCGATCTCCATGCCGGAGTCGGCATAGGTGGCAAGCACATCGTCGGCGGTCATGCGGCGGTGGATGGTGCCGGGGGCATAGACGGTGCCGTCCGGTGCAAACAGGCCGGAATTGATATTGAATGTGCCTTTCAGGCCGTTTTTCTGCATGATGGCAATCAGGCGCGCGTCTGTCTGCACGCCGTCGTCATAACTCATGGTGAAGGCCTTGAGACGGCCGCCGGGATAGCGCATATAGATGTTGGGCATAAAGATGATCCTCCTCAAATAAAAGTGGGCAGATATAGATGAAATCATCGAAACGCAGAGCCGATCTCCGCCGCCAAGACGGCAACCGGGTCGGCAGGGGTGAGGGATGCAAACGCGGATCTGTCCGAAAATCGGGCGCGCAGGCAGGGGGTTTTGACAAAAAAGCGCAATTTTTCGTTTCCCACCGGGCTTTTGCGGCAGACATCCCTCTGTGCGCTTGGGCCAGGCGGATGAACACAGTCAATGGATAAACTCATAAGGACGGCGTCAAAGGATACGACCAAGGCACACATCCACGCTTTCCGCCGTGCGGTTTTTGAGACAGGTGAAAGCTGTCAGAACAGGCCGACGATGCGGCCGTCGTCTGTGACATCAATGCGCTCTGCGGCGGGAGATTTGGGCAGGCCGGGCATGGTCATGATGTCGCCCGTCAGGGCGATGATAAAGCCCGCGCCCGCCGCCATGCGCACAGACCTGACCGTGACGGTGAAGTCCTCCGGTGCGCAAAGCAAGGTGGGGTCGTCCGAAAAGCTGTATTGCGTTTTGGCCATGCAGACGGGACAGCGGCCAAATCCCAGCCGAACCAGTTCGTCCAGTTGCTTCTGAGCCGCGGGCAAAAAGGTCACATCCCGGCCGCGGTAGATGCGGCGCACGATGCATCTGACTTTTTCTTCGGGGGAGAGGTCGTCTTCATAGCAGAAGGAAAAGTGCCCCGTCTCCTGTTCGCACAGAGAGATCACCTCGCGCGCCAGCGCCTCGCCGCCGCGCCCGCCGTCTGCCCATACCGTCGAGAGGGCCACCCGCACGCCCGCCGCGCGGCAGGCAGAGAGGACGGCTTGCGTCTCTTCGTCTGTGTCGGTGGGGAAGCGGTTGAGCGCCACCACGCAGGGCAGACCGAACACCTCGCGAATGTTGGAGACATGGCGCATCAGGTTGGGCAGGCCGCGGACGACGGCCTCGGCATCCGGGCGCGAAAGGTCGCATTTTTGGATACCGCCGTGCATTTTCAGCGCGCGGACGGTGGCCACCACCACCGCGGCATCCGGCACCAGCCCGGCTGTGCGGCATTTGATGTCCAAAAACTTTTCTGCGCCCAGATCGGCCCCGAAGCCGGCCTCGGTGACGGTATATTCGCCCATGCGCAGGGCGGTTTTGGTGGCAATGACGGAGTTGCACCCGTGGGCAATGTTGGCAAACGGGCCGCCGTGGATCAGGGCGGGGGTGCCTTCCAGCGTCTGCACCAGATTGGGCTTGATGGCATCCTTGAGCAGGGCGGTCATGGCGCCTGCCGCCTTGAGGTCGCCCGCGGTCACGGGCTTGCCGTCGTAGGTATAGCCGACGATCATGC
The DNA here is from genome assembly GCA_946055715.1 of uncultured Clostridia bacterium. GTDB lineage: Bacteria > Bacillota > Clostridia > Oscillospirales > CAG-272 > UBA1740. Next base: position 2,421 of record CAMGGT010000018.1, read on the forward strand.
GGGCAAGGCGGGCCTTGAGATCGGAGAGCGAGTCTGCCAGGCACAGCACCGCCATCACTTCCGAGGCCACCGTGATGTCAAAGCCGTCCTCGCGCGGGGTGCCGTTTGGCTTGCCGCCCAGGCCGTCTACGATCATGCGCAGCTGGCGGTCGTTCATGTCCACACAGCGCTTCCAGGTCACGCGGCGGGGGTCGATGCCCAGCCCGTTGCCCTGCTGGATGTGGTTGTCTAACAGCGCGGCCAGCAGATTGTTGGCGGCGCCGATGGCGTGAAAGTCGCCGGTGAAGTGCAGGTTGATGTCTTCCATGGGCACCACCTGCGCATAGCCGCCGCCCGCCGCGCCGCCCTTGATGCCAAAGACAGGCCCAAGCGAGGGCTCGCGCAGGACCACCGTGGTCTTCTTGCCCAGACGGCGCAGGCCGTCCGCAAGGCCGATGGTGGTGGTGGTCTTGCCCTCTCCCGCCGGTGTGGGGGTGATGGCCGTGACCAGGATCAGATGGCCGTTTGCCGCGGCGGGCACGGCAGAGGGGTCAATTTTGGCCTTGTATTTTCCATAGGGTTCAAGTCCGTTTTCGTCAATGCCCGCTTCACGGGCGACCTCGCAGATGGGCAGCATTTTGCAGGCCTGTGCGATCTCAATGTCGGTTTTGGGCATATGGATACCTCGCTTTCGTGTGTTGTGTCCGCCGGGCAGGGCAGACGGAGAATTGTATGCGCCCGCCTGTCGGCAATGTCGCAGGTCGGACGGAGTATTGTGTGCTCCTGTTTTTCGGGCAATGCCGCAGGGGGGCGGCTGTGTGCGTCACGCCGCGGGGTGGCGGGGCATCATTTGGCTGTGGGTTCTTCCAATGCGCCGAACTGGCGGCGGTACAGGTCGGCATAGACGGCATTTTGCGCCATCAGCTCGGCGTGCGAGCCCTCCTCGATGATGCGCCCGTCGGAGACGACGGCGATCCTGTCGGCATTTTTGACGGTGGAGAGGCGGTGGGCCACCACCAGGGTGGTGCGGCCGCGGCAAAGCTCGTCCAGCGACTGCTGGATCATCATTTCGGTGGCGGTGTCCAGCGCGCTTGTGGCCTCGTCCAGAATGAGGATGGGCGGATTTTTGAGAAAGACGCGGGCAATGGACAGCCGCTGTTTCTGCCCGCCGGACAGGCGCACGCCGCGCTCGCCGATGATGGTTTCGTAGCCGTCCTTCATCTTCATGATGTCGTCGTGGATGTTGGCGCGGCGCGCGGCCTCGACCACCTCTTCATCGGTGGCGCCCGGTCGACCGTAGAGGATGTTGTCTTTGACAGAGGCGTCAAAGAGGTAGATGTCCTGCTGGACGATGCCGATCTGACGGCGCAGGGACGAGAGGGTCATCTGCTTGGTGTCGGTGCCGTCGATCTCGATGCGGCCCTGCTCCACCTCATAAAAGCGGGGGATGAGGTGGCAGACGGTGGTTTTTCCGCCGCCGCTGGGGCCTACCAGCGCAAAGGTACTGCCGCGGGGAATCTCCAGCGACAGGCCGTGCAGCACATCCTGCTCGCGGCCGTAGCCGTAGGTGACATTCTCAAAGCGGATGTGCCCCGACAGGCGGCCGGCATCCACCGCGCCCGGCAGGTCGGCTTCGGCGGGGGTGTCCATGATCTCCACAAAGCGTCTGAAGCCCGACACACCCTCCTGATATTGCTCCACAAAATTGATGAGGGTCATCATGGGGGAGATGAACATATTGATGGACACGATGAAGGCCGAATAGTCACCGAAGCGGATGTCGCCCCGGTAGAGGAACAGCCCGCCCGCGATCAGCACGATGACATTGAACACATCCGTGACAAACGAGGTGGTGCTGTGAAACAGCCCCATGGCATGATAGGCCTTGCGGCGCGCCTCGATGAAGGCGGTGTTGCCCTTCTCGAATTTGGCAGATTCGGCCGCCGCGTTGTCAAACGCTTTGGTGACCCGAATGCCGGCAATGCTGCTTTGCAGGGTGCCGTTGACCTCGGCAATGGCGGCGCGGCTGGCGGTAAAGGCCTCCCGCTGGCGGCGGCGGAGCTTGGCCGCGATCAGAAACAGAAAGGGCACGCAGGCAAACACGATCAGCGTCAGCCACACATTGATGGTGCAAAGATAGACAAAGGCCGTGATGACAGAGACACCCGAGATCAGCAGGTTCTCGGGGCCGTGGTGCGCCAGTTCGCTGATGTCCATCAGGTCGTTTGTCATGCGGGACATGATCTTGCCGGTCTCTTGCCCGTCATAGAACGAAAAGGGCAGTTTTTGCAGATGCTCAAACATATCCGAGCGCATCTGCGCCTGCATGCGCACCCCCATGATGTGCCCCTTGTATTGCACAAAAAAGCGCAGCAGCATGCGCAGACCGTACAGCCCCAGCAGGATCACACCGCAGAAAATGATCATCCGGTAGCGGCGGTTGGGGATCAGGTCGTTGAGCATGGCGCGGGTCACAATGGGGTAGACCACCGCCACAAGCGAGATGAGCATGGAGGCCGTCATGTCCGCCCAGAACAGGCGAAGGTGGGGCTTGTAGTAGGAAACAAATCGTTTGAACATCATATACCGTCCATTTTAATACTTTGCCGGGTGGGCATCGGCAGCATCGCAAAGAAAAGCAGGCAGGCGCGGCCGCACGCCGGAAAGACGGCGGTGCAGAACCGGCGCAGAGGATGCGTCAAAGCCGTTTTTCCGCATGGCGAAATGCGGCTCTTTCGGTCATTCATGCGGGCAGAAGAAGGGTCAGCAGGGGAATGGTGAGAAAGCACAGCAGGGTGGTGAGCAGCACGCAGTTGGCCGCCAGTTCCTGCTCGCTGCGGTGGATCTCGGCCAGGTTGAGGATGATGGAGCCGCAGGGCATCGCCGACAGCACCAGCACCGCCGCGCGGAAGGTGCCCGGCAGGGGCAGCAGCAGAGAAATGCCATAGCAGAACAGGGGAAAGATCAGCAGCTTCAGCGCCGCCGTCAGATAGACGATGGGGCGGGAGAACAGCCGCACGGCATTCACCGAGGCCAGCCGTACGCCAAGGATCATCATGCACAGCGGGGCGGTCATTTTGCCCAGCAGGTCAACGGCCGAGACCAGCAGGGCGGGCAGAAACTCGCCCGCCCGCAGAAAAAACAGCGGAAGCCCTGCCGCCAAGCTGATGACGGTGGGATTGCAGACGGCGGCGCGAAGAGACATAAACCGCTTCTCGCCCGTCAGGCAGAACACCCCCACCGTAAAGACAAGGATATTCATGGAGATGCAGTACATGCAGGAGTAGGCCGCCATTTCGGGATGGGCGGGAAACAGCATACGGATGACCGGCATGCCGAAGAAGCCCACATTGCCCATCACAGAGCCGATGGTGAGGATGCGGGTGGCGGCATCGGCGGCAAACCGACGGTGAAGCAACCCATACAAGATCAGCATAAACAGGATCTGAAATACCAGTGTCAGGACAAAGAAAAGACCCATATACCCCAGCGTCTGCACCGAAAAGTCCAGTGCCAGAAGGGAGGAGACGATCATGCAGGGAGAGCAGACATAGATGAGTACGGAAGAAAGGGAAGACAGGTGTTCTGCCGCCGCTTTTTTGGCCTTGCAGAGCAGAAAGCCCGGCAGGATGTAGAGCAGGGTCAGCACGACATTGGGAAACGCAAGTGTAAACATATGTGCCTCAGTCAGTATCCGATTTTGACGGCAAACCAGAGTATGCCCACTGTCAGGGCAAAAATCAGCAGTTGGATCTTCCAGGTGAAGCGCACCCATTTGCCGTAGGAAACACCTGCCATGGACAACCCGATGAGCAGAACGGGGTTGGTGGGCAGGATCACATCCGTAAAGCCGTCTGCCATGCAGTAGGTGAGGATGATGACCGCAGGGGAGAGGCCCATTGCACCGCCCACCGCCAAAAGCAGCGGCATCACCAGCATGATCTTGGCAGAGGCAGACCCGATAAAGACCTGTAAGAACAGGATCAGCGCATAGATGAGCAGTACCGTCAGAAAAGGACTTTTTCCGCCCAAGAGGCCAATGATGGCGTTGAGCACCGTGTCGGTGATGCCGCCCTCCTCCATGACCAGCTTGACAGAGGAGGCAAGAGCGATCATCAAGACGGCAGGCAGCATGGAGACCGCCCCTTGCAGAAACCCGCGGCCGATGCCCCCCATCCGACGGTGAAGCACCCGCCCCACCACAAAAATGCCGCACAGAAAGGTCAGCGACAGGATGGGGATGGCATAACCCGAAATGGCGGGGATCAGCGCCACCGAAAGCAGCACGGCCAGTTGAACGGCAAAATAGATGCCGTAGACGCGGGCGAGATGACGCTCCTCCTCCGAGAGGGGCGCATCGGCGTCCAGGTGCAGGTCGCTCAGCCGACGGCGGTCGGCTTCATAAGAGAGCGAGCGGGTGGGGTCGGCCGCGATGCGGCGGGCGTGCAGCCACAGAAAGCCCAGCACGGCCGCATAGACCAGAACGAACAGCACGATCCTCAGCCACATGCCCCGCGCCACGGGAATGCCCGCAAATTCGGAGGCAAGCCCCACGGAAAAGGGATTGGTGATGGCACAGGAGAAGCCAAAGCAGGTGGCCATCAGGCACACGCCCAGACCCGTCATGGTGTCAAACCCCAGCGAAAGTGCCAGCATCACGATGATGGGGATGAGGGATGCCAGTTCTTCAAACATGCCGAAGAAACTGCCGAAACACATGAACAACAGCGTCACCACGCACAAAAGCAACCGTCGTCGGTCGGCAAAACGCCGGGTCACATAGCGGATGACGGCACGCACACCGCCGGTCTTGTCGATGACATTGAACACACCGCTCATCACCAGCAAAAACAGGCAGATCATGATGACCGTGATGCCGCCGTCGGCCACAAAAACGCGTGCCGGGGCGGTGATGACCCGCCACAGGGCAATGCCCTGTACTTCGCCTTCCAGGTAGGTGCCGGGGATGATGGCGCCATCTTCGGTGCGCTCAAACGAGCCGCGTGGGATCAAGTAAGAGAGCAGGGCACTGACAGCCAGAAGGCACACCAGCATCAGCAGCACCAGCAGAAAGGTGCGCCGGTTGATATGGGTAAACGATTTTTCTTGATTTTGTTCTTTTATTTGTTCCTGTCCTTGCATGTTGACCTCTTTTCTGCCGCACAGGCGCGGCCGTTTTGGTGATCACATCCTGAAATAGTCCCGCAGAGCATAACTGGCCACATACCACATCACACTGCTGTTGGGGTCTGTGGGCACAAAATAGTAGAGCGTCGTGCGGCGGTAGATCTCAAAGTCTTCCCCCGCGCCGAACAGCAGACGGTAGATCTCTTTGGGAGAGAAGACCACCTCCACCTGTTTGCCGTCTTCCGTGCCGGTGTAGACCAGCCCGTTTTTATCCAGGCGGCACTCGCCCTCGCCCGCCACCCGCAGAAGGGTCTTTCCGTCCAGCGAGGCGTGTTTGAGCACCACATGGGAAGAGAGGTGAAAGTCCGGGTCGGCAGCTGCCGCCTCTTCCATTTCCCGCACCTGAAAGCGGAACCACTCCTGCAGGTTGGCAAAGGGGCGGTCGTCCGCAAAGCCATAGCGGTCGTCCATTTGCGCCTGCATGCCGCATTGGCGGCAGGTGAGGGTGCGGCCCTTTGAGGTGAGGGCGCAGACAGAGCGGCAACACGGGCAGAGGTACAGGATGCCCTCCAACCCCTCTGCCAGGTCTTTTTGGCGGTAGCGCAGGCGGGGATGCGCCTTCAGCCATTCAAAATCGTTGTAGGAGATGGCCTGCGTGATCCGCTCGGAGAAGGCCTCAAAGGGGGTGGCGGCGACCTCCCCGGCGTCAAAAAGTTTGGAGAGGTGGACCTCCACCGTAGACCGCTTGCGGGCACGAGGACTCCATTTGGGGTTGGCCAGATAGTCTCCCTCCAGCTTCAGCAGGTAAATGCTGGCACCCGCCTTGTGCAGAAATTCCAGGGTGGCCTGCTGGATGCCCTCAAACTCACCCGCCGCAGAGAGACGCGCTTCCGGCATCATGGCCAGACAGCCGTTTTGCTTCAGTACCCGCAGGCAGTTCTTTGCATTCTCAAGGTCGGGCGTGTACATGCTTTTGGGAAAGGCACCGGCACGGCGGAGCAAAAACGCCAGCCAGCGGTGAAAGAAATACATCCGCGCCACAATGAAGTGAGGCCGCTCCCGCCAGAGC
>CAMGGT010000019.1 GCA_946055715.1 uncultured Clostridia bacterium
GACTGTATCACGCTTTATTATTTAACATATTCTTCCGCGCGGTGGTTCTTCGCCGATTTTACGCCGTGGGACGAAGACAAAAGAAACGAATTTTCGATATGTATAGATTTTTGGATTGAGAGGCAGGAAAATCGGATGAAGAAGCGAGGAACATGACCGCGAGAGGTGTACAAAGGTACACCGAGCGGGCATTTCCGCGCTACACCGCGCGATCAAAAAGGAAGACCCTCCCCCGGTTTGGGGGAGGGTCAACCTTATTTCAATTCAGCACGAAGGACTGTATCACGCTTTATTATTTAACATATTCTTCCGCGCGGTGGTTCTTCGCCGATTTTACGCCTCTCAATGGCAGATGCAGCGCTCGGTATCCTTATCAAAGATGTGCATGCGCTCGGTATCAAAGGCCACCTGAATGGTATCCCCTGCGCGGGCTTTGGAGCGAGCGGAGACGCGGGCGATGATGTTCTTGCCGTTGGTGGCTTCTTCCTGCCCGGCGAAGCTCAGGTACAGATAGATCTCGGAACCCATGAGCTCGGTGACTTCCACATTGGCGGTGATGGTGCTGTCCTGCAGTTTGGCGAGGTGCATTTCGTCTTCCATGACGCATTCGGGACGGATGCCCAGCACCACTTCCTGGTCGATATATTCTTTGAGCGCGGGATTGTTGGCCTTGTCGGCGGGCAGTTTGATGGTGCTTTCGCCGAAGGAGAGGAAGAGGTCATTGTCGCGCATGGTGAGCTTGGCGGTGATGAAGTTCATCTGCGGGGTGCCGATGAAGCCGGCCACGAAGAGGTTGCAGGGCAGGTCATACAGGTTCTGCGGGGTGTCGACCTGCTGAATGAGACCGTCTTTCATGACAACGATGCGGGAGGCCATGGTCATAGCTTCCACCTGGTCGTGGGTAACGTAGATAAAGGTGGTTTCCAAGCTCTTGTGCAGTTTGGTCAGCTCGGTTCTCATGCTGGCACGGAGCTTGGCGTCCAGGTTGGACAGCGGCTCGTCCAGAAGGAAGACCTTGGGCTGACGGACGATGGCACGGCCAAGGGCAACACGCTGTTTCTGACCGCCGGACAGGGCCTTGGGCTTGCGGTCCAGCAGGTGGCTGATGTCCAGGATGCGGGCGGCTTCTTCCACGCGGCGCTTGATCTCTTCTTTGGGGGTCTTGCGCAGCTTCAGACCGAAGGCCATGTTTTCATACACGGTCATGTGGGGATACAGCGCGTAGTTCTGGAACACCATGGCAATGTCTCTGTCTTTGGGGACAATATCGTTTACCAGTGTGTCACCGATGTACAATTCACCCTCGGAGATCTCTTCCAGACCGGCGATCATACGCAGAGTGGTGGACTTACCGCAACCGGAAGGGCCGACCAGCACCAGAAATTCCTTATCTTTGATCTCCAGGTTAAAATCCGACACGGCCACCACGCCGCCGGCATACTTTTTGTAGATGTGTTTGAGAGACAGACTTGCCATTTGATTTCCTCCAAATTTTGTAGTGGGTTGATGATGGGCTGATATAAAACTGCAAATTCATTCGCATATAAGTATACCAAATTGTTACCCAAATGAAAAGCGTTTAATCTCCCAAACTTTGTGAATGTGATTTAGGCATCTTCTACAAAAAGAAAAGAGAAACAACGCGGAAAACGCAAATTTTACCGCGTTGTGTCTAATAAATTAGAATTCCGATAACAATCTTACTTGCCGGACTGCAAGCCCTTGCGGGTCAGGGCGATGCGCTGGCGCTTGACATCCACGCTCTTGATGCGCACATCAATGACATCGCCGACCTTGACGGCCTCGGCGGGGTTGCGGATGAACCTGTCGGACATCTCGGAGACGTGCAGCAGCCCGTCATGGTGAACGCCGATGTCCACAAACGCGCCAAAGTCCACCACATTGCGCACGGTGCCCTTCAGCAGCATGCCTTCCGTCAGGTCTTCGATCTTCAGCACATCCGAGCGCAGGCAGGGGGCGGGCGCGTCGTCGCGGATGTCGCGGCCGGGCTTCATCAGCTCGGAGATGATGTCGTCCAGCGTGGGCTCGCCGCATCCCAGCTCTTCGCAGAGCTTCTTTTTGCCGCATTTTTCAACCGAGAGGGGCAGAAGGGTCAGTTTGCCATGGCGGACGTCCTCTTCCGTATAGCCGAATTTGGCCAGCAGTTTGCGGGCGACCTCATAGGATTCGGGGTGAACGCCGGTGTTGTCCATGACATCCTCACCGTCTGTGATGCGCAGAAAGCCCGCGCACTGCTCGAAGGCCTTTGCGCCGATCTTGGGCACTTTGAGCAACTGCGAACGGTTTTCAAACTCGCCGTTGGCCTCGCGGTAGGCCACAATGTTCTTTGCGGCGGTGGCGCTGATGCCCGAAATGTAAGACAGAAGAGAATAGGAAGCGGTGTTCACATCCACGCCCACGCTGTTGACGCAGTCTTCCACCACGCCGCCCAGCGCTTCGCTTAGACGCGCCTGCTTCATGTCGTGCTGGTATTGCCCCACGCCGATGGACTTGGGGTCGATCTTGACCAACTCTGCCAGCGGGTCCTGCAGGCGGCGGGCGATGGAAACGGCAGACCTCTCTGTCACATCAAAGTCGGGGAACTCTTCCTGCGCCAGTTTGGATGCAGAGTAGACAGACGCACCGGACTCGCTGACGATGACATACTTCACATCCCGGTCGGGGATCTCGTGCAGGGTCTGGGCGATAAACTGCTCGCTCTCGCGGGAGGCAGTGCCGTTGCCGATGGAGATGACATCCACACCCCATTTGCGGATGAGGCGAAGCACCACGGCGCGGCTCTTTTCCACATCCTTGCGGGGGCCGTCGGTGGGGTAGATGACCGCCGTTTCCAGCACTTTGCCCGTGCGGTCCACCACCGCCAGCTTACAGCCGGTGCGGAAGCCGGGGTCATAGCCCAGCACGGTCTTGCCCTTCAGCGGGGCGGTCATCAGCAGGTTGCGCAGGTTCTCCACAAAGACCTTCATGGCGTCCTCGCAGGCATTGTCAAACAGAGACGCGCGCACTTCGCGTTCCAGAGAGGGGAAGAGCAGGCGGTCATAGCTGTCGGCAATGGTCTCGGAGAGGATGGGCACGGCGGGAGAGTCGGGGCAGGTGATGATGCGGGCGGCCAATTTGGCCTGTGCGAGGTTTTCGTCCAGCACAAGAGACACCTTCAGATACTCTTCCTTTTCGCCGCGGTTGATGGCCAGCACACGGTGGGAACGGATCTTGGACAGCGGCTCCGAAAAATCATAGTAGATGGCATAGACAGAGTCACCCTCTTTGTCCTGCTTGGAGACCAGCGACCCGTCGGAAAAGCAGAGCTCACGCAGCATCTTGCGGTAGTCGGCGGTGTTGGCAATGTCTTCGGCTAAGATGTCGCAGGCACCCTTCAGGGCCTCCTCGGCGGTGGGCACGCCCTTTTCTTCGTCCACATACAGAGCGGCCTCCTCTTCAAAGCTGCGCTCGTAGGTCGGGCGTTGCTCCATGATAAGTTGTGCCAGCGGTTCCAGCCCTCTTTCGCGGGCGACGGAAGCGCGGGTCTTGCGCTTGGGGCGATAAGGCAGGTAGATGTCTTCCAGTTCCACCAGGGCCTTGGCGTTGGCCAGCGCCAGAGAAATCTCGGGGGTCAGTTTGCCCTGCGCCTCGATGAGGGCAGAGATCTCCTCGCGCCGCTTGTCCATGTTGCGCAGGTAGGTCAGGCGGTCAAACAGGTCGCGCAGGGTCACGTCGTCCAGCGACCCCGTGACCTCCTTGCGGTAGCGGGCGATGAAGGGGATGGTGTTGCCCTCGTCCATCAGGTCAACGGTTTTTTTGACCTGTTCTTCCTTGAGTTTGAACTCGGTGGCAAGCGTTTTGATGATGTCCATGTGTGCTCCTTTATGATGTTTATACAACCGTGCGGCGGGTGCGCCGCGGGGCATGTTTGTGCGCGTTTGTGATGCGGGGGCAGACCGATGCAGGCTTTGCCGGAGGGATGCCGACCTGCGCAGGGGCTTTTTTGCGGTCAGTTTGCGGGGTGGGCAGTGCGGTCGCCTTGTGCGGTGCCTGCGGTCTCCGCGGCCCGGCGCAACCGGTCGATCTCGTCATCTGTCAGCGGGCGGCATTCGCCTCGCCGGAGGGCAGGATCGAGGGTGAGGGGGCCGAAGGTGATGCGTTCCAGCGCCGTGATGCGGTTGGAGAGCGCCCCCGCCATGCGTTTGATCTGGTGGTATTTGCCCTCCGAGAGTGTGATCTCGCCGCCCATGCGGTCGGGGGCGGGGCAGAGCAGGGCGGGCTTGAGCTGTTCGCCGTCCGCGAGGGTCATGCCTGCGGCACAGCGCGCCTCCGCCTCGGGGCAGAGCGGCTCGGCGCAGGCAAAACGGTAGGTTTTGGGCACGTGGTTTTTAGGGGCCAGCAGTCGGTGCGCCAGCGCGCCGTCGTCTGTGAGCAGCATCAGCCCCACGGTGTCTCTGTCCAGCCGCCCGCAGGGAAAGGGACAGCGTTTCTGTATTTCGGGCGGCAAAAGAGACACCACCGTGGGGAGTTGCCCGTCTTCGGTGGCGCTGACATAGCCGGTGGGCTTGTTGAGCATATAGTAGACAAACGGCGCATACCGCACGGGTGCGCCGTCAAGACAGACCGTGTCTGCCTGCGGGTCAATGTGGCGGGCGGGGTCCGTTGCGGTCGCGCCGTTGACGGTGACCCGCCCGCAACGGACGGCCTTCACCGCCTCTTTGCGGGTCAGAAAGCCGCTTTCGGTCAAAAATTTGTCTGTTCTCACGGGGGGTTACCATTTATTTTTGACTTTTTCGGCAAATCCGATGGGGCCGTCCAGCGTCAGCACTTCGCCGTCATCCAGCGTCACGGTGCCAAAGAAACGGCCGAACACCTGGTGCTGGTCAGAGCTGATGACAAGGGCAGAGGTGTAGTCTTTGCGGTCGATGATGGGCTGCATGGTCAGGTCCACGCGGCCGTCTCCGTCGGTGATGCGCCACGCGGAAAGGAAGTCGTCCTTGCCGTCCGGCGTTTGGGGAATGTCAAAATGGATGTGCCCCAGCTTGTGGGCAATGCCGTCGCAGAAGATCATGTTTTCACTTGCGGCAGATGTGTTGCCAAACCCATATCCCAGGTTCAGCCCCACTGTGCGCCCGTCCGGCAAAAAGGCAGAAAGCGACGACCAGTACCACATATTGCGGTAGGTCCACACGCCGCGCCCCCAGTCAAGCGTGGCGGTGCCGCCGGTCAGGTCCACGGTTTCGTCTCCCACCGCAAAGCTGCCGGAGACGCGCATGGCATTGATCTTCTGGTTATAGTAGAAGTGTTTGGGCTTGTCAAAAGGGGTGAGGATGACCATGCTGTCGCGCGGCTCGTCCGACAGAACAAGGTCACAGAAAAAGGGCTCGCCGTTTTGCCCGAAGTTCTCCATTTTTGCCGTCAGGCGGCGCTGCCCGTCTTTGACGGAAAAGCGGATGTCGCACCCGCCAAACGAACCGGCGGTCTCTCCCTCGGCAGAGGTGGCGGGGAGCTTCAGTTTTCCGTTCGTGAAAAAACGCATGCGCGAGCGGGTCAGGTAGGAGGGCGCAGCAAAGTCCAGCACAGAAACCGACAGCAGGGCCATATAGCTGTTGTCTGCCACGGTCAGGGCAAGGCCTTTGTCGCCGCGGGAAAGATAATAATAGTCCCATTCTTTGATGCGCCAGCCGGGCGCTTTGACGTCGGCGCGGTCATAGGTACGGACAAGCGAGGTGGCATAGCCGGACTCTACGGGGTCCCCTTTTTGGTCGAGTAAAGGTCCGGGGGACAGCAGATGTTGCTCAGATTTGCTCATGAGGTTCCCTTCCTTTCCCGGTTGGTTTGGTTTTCCATCCCCAGTATACCAAAAAAAACGCGATTTGTAAACCACCGCGGCCAAAAATCCGCCCGAAGGCAGAAAAAAGAACGCACCTCTCATTTCAGCAGCTTTCAGAAGCACCGCATCCAAGAAGAACCGCGCCAATATGCGCCGAAACAGCCGAAAAAACAAAAAAACAATAAGCACATGCCGCACCGGAAAACAGCCATCACAGAACATCGCAGAAAAAACAGGGCTGATGCAAACGCAAAAATGTGTTTGCATCAGCCCCGCACGGTTGTTTGCCCGCAGGCAGATCTTACATCAGTTTGCGGAACAGCGCCTTGAAGTCATCGACGGTGGCGGTTCTGGGGTTGCCGGGCGCGCAGGCGTCGGCCGCCGCAGATTCTGCCAGAAAGTCCAGATCTTCTTCTTTCAGCGCAGCCAGCTTGGCGGGAATGCCCACATCGGCCGACAGCTGACGGACGGCATCAATGGCGGCTTTGCGGTAGGTGTTCTGATCCATGCCGGTCGTGTCCACGCCCATGGCCTCGGCGATGGCTTTGAACTTTTCGCCGGTGTATTCGGCATTGTATTCCATGACGATGGGCAGCATCATGGCGCAGGCCACACCGTGGGGGGTGTCATAGGTGGCGCCCAGCGTGTGCGCCATGGAGTGGGCAATACCCAGACCCACATTGGAAAAGGCCATGCCGGTCACAAACTGTCCCAGCGCCATGCCTTCGCGGCCGGCCGCTTCGTTGTTCAGGGCAGAGCGCAGATTGGCCGAGATCAGACGGATGGCTTCCAGATTCAGGCAGTCGGGCAGCGCCCATGCGGCCTTGGTGGTATAGCCCTCGATGGCGTGGGTCAGCGCGTCCATACCCGTGGCGGCCGTCAGCCCCTTGGGCATGGAAGACATCATGTCGGGGTCAACGATGGCAATGTCGGGAATGTCGTTGGTGTCAACACACACGAATTTGCGCCGTTTCTGCACATCGGTGATCACATAGTTGATGGTGGCTTCTGCGGCCGTTCCGGCGGTGGTGGGCACCGCAATGGTGTAGACCGTGCGGTTTTTGGTGGGGGCAACCCCTTCCAGCGAACGGACATCCGCAAATTCGGGGTTGTTGATGATAATGCCGATGGCCTTGCCCGTGTCCATAGAAGAACCGCCGCCGATGGCGATCATATAGTCGGCACCGGATGCTTTGTATGCCTCCACGCCGCTTTGCACATTTTCAATGGTGGGGTTGGGTTTGATGTCGGAATAGATTGTATAGGCCATGTGGTTGGCATCCAGCAGGTCGGTTACCTTGGCCACAACGCCGAAGCGGATCAGGTCCGGGTCGGTGGCAATGAAGGCCTTTTTCAGCCCTTTATCGCGGATGATGCCGGGAATTTCCGCAATGGCACCCTTGCCGTGATAGGAAATCGCGTTTGAAACAAAACGATTGACCATAGTAAGCTCTCCTTGAAAAGTGAAATTTGGCAGGGGATGTTCACCACCCCTGCTTCTACAAAATAGCACATTTTCACCCGATTTTCAACAGGTTGCCCGACGGTTTTGCAAGTTTGTCAAAAATCATTTACAAATTGTTAGAGAATGTGAAAAACGGCGGCAGCGACCGAATCGGCTCGGAGGTGGGTGCATACAGGAATACGGGCACAACGGCAGAGGCGTGATGTGCGGGTCGTGATGCAAAAGGGAAAATGGCAAAACAGAAAAATGAAAAAACACATGAAATACACGCAAGAAAGAAAAAAAGCGATTCAAAAAGACCGACCGCTTTCGGCCGGTCAGAGAATGGCGGGGGCGGTACGGCGCAGGTCTTTCCAATCGGGGCAGAGCAGACCGACTGCCTGCCGGAAGGCGGGGGAGTGGTTGGGGTGGAGCAGATGGCACAACTCGTGCGCCGCCACATAACGACAGAAATCATGGGAAGTGCCGAGCAGGGCGGCCGAAAAGCGGATCTGCCCGCGCCCGGTGGCGCAGGTGCCCCACACGCTGCATGTATGTCCCACCCGAATGTCCGGGAAAGAGAGCGTGTCACGTTTGCCGTCACATGCCGTATCGAGTGGAGATGCAGCGGCGCGGCGCATCGGTATGGTGGCAGAAGAGGGGAGAAAAGCAGGGGGTTTTTGCCCGTTTTGACGCATTTGCCTGTGCATGTCTGCCACAAGTGGGAACAGCGCGTGGCAATGTGCGGTCATCTCATCCAGCACGGCTTCTCTTTGAAAGCGCGCCAGCAACGCCGCACGGCGGCGGGCATCTGCGGGGTCTTTTTGGCTCACATACAGCACCTCTCCCACGCGGAACACACCTTCTTTCCCCTTTTGCAGGGGCAAAACGGAAAGCCGCACCCGCTCACCAAACAGGGAAATCTCCGTCCCCTCCTCCCCTGCAAGCCGCGCGGGGGTGATGGGGCGGGCGACGGCCGCCCGCCACTTGGCAAGGATCCGCTGTTCGTTTGCGGCGAGGTATGCTTCCAGACGGGCGCGGCCGACATGCGGCGGCTGGCTGACGCACAGACTGCCATCCGGCAAAAAGCGGATGTTGATGCGGCGCACGGGCTTTTCGGTCAGCAAAACGGGGATCTGTTGCCCCCCCAGCCGCACGCAAAAGCGGATGGGGGCGGCCGTCTTCTTTTTGCTTTTGGCAGCGGATCTCATGGTGTCTCCTTTACGATGTGGGGGCTGTCGCATGAAGGCAGGGTTGAAAAGTGGGGTGTTGCGAGTCGTTA
>CAMGGT010000020.1 GCA_946055715.1 uncultured Clostridia bacterium
TGCCCGCGGGCTCCTTCCACCGCTTCGCGGTCCCCCTCCCTCCCGGAGGGAGGCAGGAAAGAATGCCCGTCGGTTTGTCTTGTCCTCGTAGGGGAGGATATCATCCTCCCGCGTTGTTCTGCGGCTTTCTTTTTCTTTTCGCTCTGACGATGGGATTTGCCGGTGGCATTGATTAACACTCTTCATCAGAAGTTTTTATGCCGAAGGGCTTTGTGGGGAAACATTGATCAATTCTTCATCAGAAGTTTTTGAGAGGGGGTGTGGGGGAAGGCCTTTTTTCAAAAAAGGCCTCCCCCACATAAACCCGGGCATGCTTTATGTACCCGGCGCATATAATGGAAGGCGCGGTCGGGCGCAGAGCAGGGAAGGGCAAAGCGCGGGGCAGTTGCGGTTGCCCGTTTCTCTGCGCGCCAAAAACCTCTGCGGTTTATCGGACTTGTCGGCGTTCAAAGGCAGGCAAACGACGCATAGAATATGCCCCGAGACACGGCGGCACAGCATCACGCAAAAAAGGAGACGGGTATGCAAAACGCAGTCAAACGGTTCGTCAAGGGGGCGGCGGTGATGGTGCTGTCCTCTCTGTTCATGCGCACGGTGGCGGTCATCTTCAATGCGGCCGTCTCCAAACGCATCGGCGCGGAGGGGATGGGGCTGTATACCCTGGTGATGAGCGTGTGGAATTTTGCCGTCACGCTGGCCACCTCCGGCGTCAACCTGGCGGTGACGCGCACCGTCTCGGAGGCAATGGCGGTGGGCGAAGAAAAAGGGGCGCAACGCGCATTGCGCCATTGTCTGCTGTATGCCGCGATCTTCGGGCTGACCGCCACGGCCGCACTGTTGCTGTTTGCCCGCCCCATCGGGGTTGGACTGTTGCGGGATGCGCGCACCGTTCCCTCTCTGCGCCTTTTGGGGGTGAGTATGCTGCCGCTGGCCCTCTCCAATGTGCTGGCCGGCTATTTCATCGCACGCAAGCAGGTCTCCCGCAATGCCGCGGCGGGATTGTTTGAACAGTTCGTGCGCATCAGCGCCATCTCGATGTTTTTGCTTTGGCTGTTGCCGCGGGGCGTCACCTACGCCTGCATTGCGCTGGTGGCGGGGGGCGTTTTGTCGGAGGTGCTGTCTTTTCTTTTTCTGCTGTGTGCCTATCTGATCGGGCAGAGAAGAGAACGGGCAACCCTTTCCGGGGGCGGCTTTGAGGGGGCCGTGTTCGGCCGCATCTGCGCCATTGCCATGCCCATTGCCTTTTCTGCCTACATCCGCTCCGGCCTGCTGACCGCAGAGCATGCCCTCATCCCTCCCTCCATCGAAAAGTCAGGCCGCACAAAAAACGAGGCGTTGGCAGACTATGGGCTGTTGCAGGGCATGGCGTTGCCGTTGGTGCTGTATCCCTCGGCTGTGCTGTATGCCGTCTCGGGCATGCTTATCCCCGAATTTGCCGAGCGCGCGGCCAGGGGAGAGGATGATTCCGTGCGTCGTCTATGCGACCGTGTCCTGCGTTACACAGCCCTGTTTTCGTTTGGCTGTGCGGCGCTTCTGTTTACTTTCTCGCGTGAACTGGGGCTGCTCATCTACCATTCCTGGGATGTGGGGCAGTATATTCTGGTGCTTGCCCCCGTGCTTCCCCTTATGTTTGCTGACCATGTGACCGACTGCATGCTCAAAGGCCTGGGAGAACAGGTGTGGATCATGTGGGTCAATATTGCAGACTCGGTCATCAGCATTCTGTTGGTCATGCTTCTGCTCCCGCACATGGGGGCGGCCGGATATGCGCTGGTCATCATCCTGGCGGAGATATTCAACTTTTCGCTCAGCTTCGGCCGCCTGATGAAACGGGTGAGGTATCGCCCGCGCCTGCAATCCTTTGCGCTGCCCTTTTCGGGGGCGTGTCTCGGCTATCTGGTCACGCGCGCCCTGCTCCCCATGGACAACGCCTCGGCCACCGCCTTCTGGACGGTACAGCGGATGCTGTTCTGCCTGTGCGTGTATGTCGCGGCTGTCATGCTTTTGCCCGCGCTCGGCCGCCGGCTGGCAATGCTTTTTTGCCCGGGACAAAAAAAGAAAAGCGGCAGGTCTGTGCAGTACTGTGCCCGTAAATAAAAAAGGGGCTGTTGCAATAAAAGCAGACAGCACGGGAGGAGCAAGCCCCTCACCTACCGTAATCTAAAATATCGTCTTACCCCAACCCAAAATATTCTTTCACTTCGCCGTCAGGCGAAATCTCATACCGCAGGTATTTCAGCCGCTTGCGGCAAATATCACTCGCCGAAGGCGAATATCATGGGCTGTTACCTGCGACGGTTGCACTTGGTGGATGAGGTGTGCTGCCTCAAAAGAAGGGGTGTTGCAAATGCGTTTTGCATTTGCAACACCCCCAAAAACAGGTGCGGGAAATATTCACTTTTGCTTGTGCAAAAGCGTTACCAAGGCAAGAAATCGCTGCCCTTCAGCTTCAGCAGTGCTTCCGCGAGATAATAGTCGCCATAGACCAACCAGTTGTGCACTTCCACATTGTAGGCACCGGAGCCCATCATCAGGATGCCGTCCTTCTCGTCGGACAGGTCATACCATTTTTCCATGGCTTTCAGGGTATTGATGGCGGCAGAAAGGTACAGCCGCTGTTCGTTTTCCGGCACGGCTTTGGCAATCTCGATCAGTCCGCAGGCGCAGATGACACCGGCGGTGGCATCATACCTCATGGGGTCCATCGGCTGTCTGAAGTCCAGGCGGGGCAGCCAGCCGTCGACCGAAGCGTTGGCAATGTAGTAATGTGCCACCTTCTTGGCCGTGTCCAGATACTCCTGCTTGCCGGAGTGTATGTAGGAGAGAATAAAGCCATACAGCGCCCAGCCCAGACCTCTTGACCAGCAGGAGCCCACTGCATAGCCCTGGCCGCTCTTGGTTTCCAGCACTTCACCGGTGGCAATGTCATGCACGCAGATGTGTGCCACGCTGCCGTCGGCACGCACATGGTCGCGCATGCTCATGTCGGCATGCGCCATGGCGATCTGGCGATAGCGGCTGTCGCCCGTTTCATCACTTGCCCAGTAGAGCAGGGAAATGTTCATCATACAGTCGATGATGGTCCAGCCGGCGTTGTCGCCGTTCCATGCGCGGATAAACCCGCCCGACAGGTTATAGCGGGCGGCAAGCAGACCTGCGGCCAGCAGATTTCGGTTGCGGGATTCGCGGTCGCCGGTCAACCGGTAGGAAGCACCGGAGAGGATGTGCCACATAAAGCCCACATCGTGATGGAGCAGGTCAAACTGGCCGAATGCTTTGTCCATCATTTTTTCCTGGGTCTGCGCGGTGATCTTATATTCCTCGTTGCCGGTTGCATGGTACATCAGCCACATCAAGCCGCCCCAGAAGCCGTTTGTCCACCAGGTGATGCCCAGGGGCGAGTCGTCTGTGTGGTTGTCGTGCGTTGTGCCGTCGGGAGAGTGAAAGGGGATGATGTTGCGGCTCTTGACCGCCAGACGGGAGAGCTTCTTGTCCAGTTTGGCAAACAGGCCGTCTATCCATTCACTGTTCTGGGCGATGATCTCGTCATACATGATTTTCGTTTCCTTTCTTTCGTCTCTGCTTTTCCTGCATCAGGGCTGTTTGCCGATATAGGCGAGGATGCCGCCGTCCACATACAGGATGTGTCCGTTGACAAAGTTGGACGCGTCGGAAGCGAGGAACACGGCGGGGCCGCCCAGGTCATCCGCATCGCCCCAACGGCCGGCAGGGGTCTTGGAAAGGATGAAAGAATCGAAGGGGTGGCGGCTGCCGTCGGGCTGGCGTTCACGCAGGGGTGCGGTCTGGGGGGTGGCGATATAGCCGGGGCCGATGCCGTTGCATTGGATGTTGTATGCGCCGTATTCGGAGGCGATGTTGCGGGTCAGCATTTTCAGGCCGCCCTTGGCCGCCGCATAGGCAGAGACGGTCTCGCGCCCCAGTTCGCTCATCATCGAGCAGATGTTGATGATCTTGCCGTGACCCTTTTTGATCATGGCAGGGATGCAGGCCTTTGCAACGATGAAGGGGGCATTCAGGTCCACATCAATGACCTGGCGGAACTGCTCTGCCGTCATGTCACACATGGGGATGCGCTTGATGATGCCGGCGTTGTTGACCAGAATGTCGATGATGCCCACTTCTTTTTCCACCTGTGCCACCAGGGCATTGACGGCGGCCTCGTCGGTAACATCGCACACATAGCCGTGCGCCTTGATGCCGTCTGCCTCATAGGCGGCAAGACCCTTGTCTACCAGTTCCTGCTTGATGTCGTTGAAGACGATGATAGCACCGGCCGCGGCAAATGCCTTGGCAATGGCATAGCCGATACCGTAGGAGGCGCCGGTGACCAGGGCGATCTTGCCCTCCAGCGAAAATTGATTGTTCATGCCGATAACTCCTTACAAATTTCAGTAAAATGATGGGAAAAGCGGGGGATCACAGCAGGTCTTTGGTCTCGATGAAGTCCATGTCGGTAAATTCCTGGTTCTCGCCGCACATGGCCCAGATGAAGGAATAGGCGCGTGTGCCCACGCCGGAATGGATGGACCAGCTGGGAGAGATGACGGCCTCTTCGTTGTGCATGATGATGTGGCGGGTCTCTTTGGGCTCGCCCATCATGTGAAAGACCACATCATTTTCGCCCATGTCAAGATACAGATACACTTCCATGCGGCGGTCGTGGGTGTGGCAGGGCATGGTGTTCCAGTTGGAACCCGGCTCCAGTTGGGTCAGGCCCATAGCCAGCTGGCAGGACTGCATGACCTCGGGATGGATGTACTGGTTGATGACGCGCTTGTTACACTCTTCCACAGAACCGCAGGGCACCTTTTTGGCCTTGGTGATGTCGATCTTGCGGATGGGATAAGCGGTGTGCGCCGGGCAGGAGGAAACATAGAATTTGGCGGGCTGTTCGGGGTCGCAGGAGCGGAAGGAAATGTCCTTGTTGCCCATGCCGATGTAAATGCCGTCGCGGGGGTTCATCTCATATTCGGTGCCGTCCACGGTGATGACGCCCTTGCCGCCGATGTTGATGCAGCCCATTTCGCGGCGCTGCAGAAAATAGTCTGCGGCCAGTTCTTTTCCGGCTTCCAGCTTCAGCGTCTGGAATACGGGCATCAGACCCGCGGTGATGATGCGGTCGATGTGGCTGTAGACCATGCGGATGTTGTCTTTGGTAAACAGGTTCTTGATGTGAAACTCCTCTCTGAGTCTCTTGGTGTCATACGTGCGCACGTCTTTGGCGTTTGCGGCTTGCCTGACTTCCATGGTTTCTTGCTCCTCCTTCAGATAATGTCCCCACACCTCGATCTGGGTCAGTGCCGCCCAGGAGAGAGGGTAGGAGATTTGTTTGAAATTTTGCAATTGAATAAACGATGTCACTTTCGGGGCGAAGGTCACCGCCTGCCCCGCGGCGGTCATCTCAAAGTGACCGGTCTCTGTCGTCCCGTCCGAAAACAGGATCTCGATCTCTTTCCAATAGGTGTCATGCGGAAAATCCGCCCGGAGGTAAAACACGATCTTGTCGGTTTCGATCTCGCGGCCGAAGTCCAGCCGATAGATCAGGTCCTCCCGTGCGCCCCCCGCCCAGGAATGGAAGGGATAGGGGCCGTGTCCCTCGTTGCGGCAGATGCCGTCAATGGCGTTGCGCTCATAAAAGCAGGGGTCCTCACGGGTCACAAAGTTGGCCTCAGCATGGGGAAACAGGCGCGACACGCCGTGGCGGTCATAAGGGTTCAGGGCCAGGTTGCGGTAAGCGATGATCTCGTCGGGCGTTGCCTCGCGGAGGGTGTGGCGGTCGCCCGCAAAGGCATCCGGCGCATAGCAGGCGCGGCGGGCATAGTCAAAGGGGATCTCAAACGAAAAATCCCCATTCGGCACATACACCGTGGCCTCCCCCAGCGTATCCTCCAGTTGCATCACCGCAAATGAGGCGTCCGACAGCGACACATAAAGCACGTCCCCCGGCCGGTATTCGCCCTGCCAGCACTCGTCGACCGCCTCGCCGCAAAAGGCAAAACGCTCGGACTTGTTGACATCCAGCAATTTGACAGTTATCATGGCATACTCCTTTCAGTATAGTATTATAGCATGCAAATACCCCAAAGGCAAGCCCAAATGCGGAAAATCTTTGCATTCCCGGGCAGAATTTCCGGGGGCGTAGGGGCTGTTGCGGACGCAACATCCCCAAGTTTATAAGTAATAGTGAAGAGTGAAAAAGCGGTAAGTTTTTCGCATGTAGCATAAGTCGACCGAAGGCCTGCAAGATGCCTTCCCCGGCGGGAAGGGGACCGCGAAGCGGTGGAAGGAGCCGGCGGGACGAAAAGCAGAGAATTATGCATTGCAAAGAACCGAGTTCTTGCTGTTGCCTTTCGTCCTCGGCTGTGTGTTCTGCGGTACTGTCTCCCTCTCCTTCAGTCGTCTCAGATGCCGGGCGCCGGTGCAAATGTACGAAGAAGTGGCAAACAACAGTTCCGTTTTCTTTATTTTAGCGTTTTTCCTGTGGCGGAAACACTTGACGGCAGACAAAGAGGTGTGCTATACTATATCTGTAGAAGTATATCCGCGCTGTCCCCACACCGGGAGGCATCGCCTGCCCGGCAGCTTTCGATCATTGCTGTTTGTCCGCGCTCATCGAGGCGCGGCGGGAAAGGAACGGTACAGTTATGAAACATTCCGTCAGACTCTTTGTTTTGCTTGCGCTTTGCGCTGTCGTTTGCGCGCTTGCCTGCGCTTGCGGCACCTCCGACACCGTCGTGCAGGGGCAGAACGGTGAAAAGTACACCCTCCGTCAGGACGGTACCTACCACTTGACGTATGTCCCCGAAGAGGCCGAGGGCGTGTATGAAGTGCCCAACAGCTTTGAGGGACATGCCGTCTCGGGCGTGGGTGATTATGCCTTTGACGGGTGCATCAACCTGACTGCCGTGGTATTGCCGCAGGGCATCCGTTCCATCGGCACACAGGCATTTACCGACTGCACCGCTCTTTCTTCCGTCACCTTCCCGAGCACGGTGCAGTCGGTGGGCGCATGGGCCTTCAAGGGGTGCAGTTCGCTGACGCAACTGGAGCTGCCCGCCTCGCTTACCGCCATCTCTGACTTTGCCTTCGCCGGTTGCCCGGCATTGCAGACCGTCACTCTGCCCACGGGGCTGACGGCGCTGGGCAAGTCTGCCTTCTATGACTGCGGGGCACTTTCCTCCGTGACCCTGCCGGCCGGCCTCGCTTCCATCGGAGAGAGCGCATTCCGCGATTGCACCGCGCTTGCCGAGGTCGTCTTCGCACAGGGCAGCCGTCTGACCTCCGTTGGCTCATACGCTTTCTTCGGTTGCTCGTCGCTCGCGGCCGTCTCCCTGCCGCAGGGCGTGACCGAGATCGGCTCTCAGGCCTTCCGCAATTGCACCGCTCTTGCCTCGGCAGAGATGCCCGCTGCGCTCCGCTCCATCGGCACCTCGGCCTTTGCCGACTGTGCGGTGCTGTCCGCCGTGACGCTGCCCGCAGGGCTTGAGGAGATCGGCGACTATGCCTTCTCGGGGTGCGCGCGCCTCTCGTCCGCGACCGTCCCCGCTTCCGTCAGCCAAATCGGCCGGTATGCCTTTGCCGACTGCACACGCCTGTCTTCCGTGACCTTCGAGAATACCGAGGGCTGGTTCGTCAACCGTATGGCAGGTGCCACCACCGGTGACGCGGTTGATCTTGCCGACCCGCAGCGCGCGGCCGAGGCCATAAGAAGTACATACGTCTCCTACTATTGGAAGCGCGGCTAATAATCAACCACATCAAACAAGCAAGGAGCGGGGGGAAAGCCGACGGTTTTCCCCCTCTGAAACTACATGTCCGATTACGAAAGATACAGCGATTCCGACCACCGCGACAATGACGACGAGAAGCTTTACCCCGTTCCCCTCTGGATCCGAATCACAAAGATTCTGGCCAAGCTCATGCTTGTCGCCATTTGTCTTGCAACGGTGGGGCTGCTGGTCTTCCGGATGATCTTTGCCTCCTACTATCCCGCAGTCGCAAAGCAACTGTACATGACCGACGCGCTTCGCGCCGCCTATGTCGAAAACGGGCAACTGGATGCTTATACCCAGAACCTGCTCATCCCCTATGAGAGCCCCCAAGACGCCTCCTTCTCCGCCGACAACCTCATTTTCCTGTATACGCCCGGCAGTCTGCAATGCAGTCTGCGGGTCAACCGCAAGGCATATGAAGACATTGCCGAGGCAAAAGGTGTCGATTTGCCTTCCGAAATCGAGGGGTTTTTGTCATTTTCGCTCTATTACGGTGGTGAGGAGGTAGTAGATGTCTGCTACACCCCCACCCATGTAGAGTGTACCACACGGCTGTATTATGACTAT
>CAMGGT010000021.1 GCA_946055715.1 uncultured Clostridia bacterium
ATTGAAGAACAAGATCGCAAAACCTGCCGTTCCATTCGGAGGGAAATACCGTATTATCGATTTCCCTTTATCCAATTGCGTGAATTCGGGACTCGATACCGTCGGGGTGTTGACCCAGTATCAGCCGCTCGTGCTGAACGATTATATCGGCAACGGCGAACCCTGGGACCTTGACCGCACCCGCGGCGGACTGAGCGTTCTGCCTCCCTATCAGGGGAGAGCAGGGTCCGACTGGTACAAAGGCACAGCCAATGCCATCTACCAGAACATGAATTTCATCGACCAGTTTGACCCCGACTATGTCCTCATCCTCTCGGGCGACCACATCTACCGCATGGATTATGCGCAGATGTTGCAGGCCCACAAGTCCACGGGGGCCGTCTGTACTGTGGCCACCATCACCGTCCCCATGGAAGAGGCCTCCCGCTTCGGCATTTGCAATACCAACCCCGACGGCTCTATCTATGAATTTGAAGAAAAGCCCCAAACGCCTAAAAACAACCAGGCGTCCATGGGCATCTACATTTTCAACACCGACACCCTGCGCGCCTATCTTGCCGCAGATGACGCAGACCCCGCCTCTTCCAACGACTTTGGCAAGAACATTATTCCCAACCTTCTGCGGGCAGGCGAAAAGCTGTATGCCTACCAGTTTGAAGGGTACTGGAAGGATGTGGGGACGATTTCCAGTCTCCGGCAGGCCAACATGGCCCTGCTGGGAGACACGCCCGCTTTGAGCATGCGCGACAAGCATTTCCGCATCTACAGCCGCAACACGGCCCGTGCGCCGCAGTTTGTGGACAGCGAGGCCGTTATCATCAATTCCCTCGTCTCTGAGGGCGGGTACATAGATGGCTATGTGGAGAATTCCGTTCTTTCCGGCGGTGTCATCGTCGAAAAAGGGGCGGTGGTACGCAACAGCGTCATCATGGAAGATGTGGTGATCTCCGCCGGTGCCACGGTGGATTATGCCATCATCGACACCGAAACGCTGGTGGGGCCAGGTGCCTCTGTCGGTCGGCCCGACGCCGGAAAAACAGACATCGCCGTGGTTGGAAAAGGTTCCCAGATTATGAAGAAGGAGGAAGCATGACCATGAGAGCCGCCGGTATTATCTTTTCAAATCTCAACGACAACACCCTTTCCCGTCTGACCAGTTCCCGCACGGTGGCGGCCATCCCCTTTGCCTGCCGGTATAATCTGGTGGACTTTGCACTTTCCAATATGGTCAATTCCGGCATTACCGATGTCAACATCATCGCCAACTATAATTTCCGCTCACTGGCAGAGCATCTGGGCAGCGGCAAAGACTGGGACCTTGCCCGCCGTTCGGGTGGTATCCGCCTCATCTCTCCTTACCAGACATCCGGCACGGCGCAGATCTCCATGTACTCCCATCATCTGGAAGCCCTCAAAAGCATGTATGAGTACATCAACGAATGCAAAGAAGACACCATCGTTCTCTCCGACTGCACAGATATCTGCAACATCGACCTCAAGGCCGTCATTGCAAGCCATCTGGAATACGGTGCGGATGTGACCTTTGTGACCAAGCCCTGCGAGGAAGACTTCACGGCCAAAACGCCCGTGATGATGCTCTCGGCAGACGCAGACAATCATGTACGCGAGATTGCCTTCAGCGCCAAATATCTTCCCTCCAAGCCGGAACGCTTTATCAGTCTTTATGTCATGAAGACCAATTATCTCATCAACCTGTTAAGCGACGCCTTCGCATATAATTATACAAGTATGTCGCGAGATGTTTTTCTGCATCATCCCGAAAGCAAAAAGTTCTATATATACAGTTACGGCGGCTATGTGGCCCCTGTCTCCAGTTTTCTTGACTATTACAAGCACAGCATCGAACTGACAGAAAAGCCGGAGGGCATGCGGGAGCTTCTGCTCAACCGTCAGCGCCCGGTACTCACCCGTGTACACAATTCCGCCCCCACAGTCTACAAAGACGGTGCCACCGTCAAATCTTCTCTGATCGCAGACGACTGCCTGATCGAGGGCAGGGTAGAGAATTCCGTTCTGTTCCGCGGCGTCAAGGTGGCGCGCGGGGCAGTGGTGCGCAATTGTGTGCTCTTTGCCGGCACAGAAGTCGGCGAAAATGCCAACCTCCATTGCGTGGTTGCCGACAGAGATGTAAAAGTGACGGAATCCTGTGTGCTCAGCGGCAGCAGACAACTGCCCTTCTACATTCCCAGAGACAGAACGGTATAACCGGGAAAGGAGCCATCTATGAACATACTCTATGTTGCAAGCGAAGTTGCCCCGTATGCCGCCAGCGGCGGCCTCGGCGATGTGATGGGGGCATTGCCCAAATCCATCAAACGCCTCGCTGGAAAGGAAAGCAATGTCAGCGTGGTCATGCCGCTGTACAGCGCGGTTGCCGCCACCTACCGCGAAAAGATGCGGTTGGTAGACGAGTTTGAATTCATGTACGGATGGCGTCATGCCTACTGTGGCATCTATACATTGCGTGCCGACGGTGTGGACTGCTATTTTATTGACAACGAGCAGTACTTTATGCGCCATTCCCTCTACGGCCAATACGATGACGGCGAGCGTTTTGCCTACTTCTGCCGCGCCGTCATTGAGATGATGTTGCGCATGGAGACACATTTCGACATTCTGCATGCAAACGACTGGCAGGCAGCCCTCGCGGTCGTCTATCTGAAGACCCGTTTTTCTGCCTGTGAGAAGTTTGTCGGCATAAAGACCGTCTTTACCATCCACAATATTGAGTATCAGGGAAAATACGACCCCTACATTCTGGGAGACATCTTTGACCTGGACGCAAAATATCTCTCCATTCTGGAATATGACCGCTGCATCAACCTGATGAAGGGGGCCATCGTCTGCTGTGACCTCTTGACCACCGTCAGCCCCACCTATGCGAGGGAGATCAAAGAGCCGTATTTTGCCTATGGCTTGTCTGCCATCATCCGCGAAAACGAATACAAGCTCACCGGCATCATCAACGGCATCGTCACCAAGGCCTTTTCTCCCGCGGAAGACAATGACATTGCCTATCCTTTCCTGCTTTCTCAGCGGCAGGAGGGCAAGCGGCAGAACAAACTGGCTCTTCAGCGTGAGATCGGGCTCAGCGAAACCCCCGATGTGCCCCTTGTGGCCATGGTCACCCGCCTCACACACGGAAAAGGCATTGACCTGCTTCTGCACATTTTTGACGAGATGATGCAGCAGGACATTCAGTTTGTCATTCTGGGCACCGGCACCGCCTCCTACGAGACCATTCTCTCCGATTTGTGCGCGCGCTATCCGGGCCGCGCCAAAGCGCTGATCAAGTTTGACCGGCCGCTGTCCAAACGCATCTATGCCTCGGCCGACCTGTTTCTGATGCCCTCCAAGAGTGAGCCGTGCGGACTGGCGCAGATGATCGCGTGCAGTTACGGTGCCATTCCGGTCGTGCGCCGTGTGGGCGGTTTGGCAGACACCATCATTCCCTATGGCACAGAGCATTCAAACGGCTTTGCCTTCTCCAACTTCAACGCGCACGAGCTGCTCTTTGTTGTCAAGGATGCGTTGGCCGTTTATCGCAACAGGGAAGAGTGGGACGGGCTTGTCCGACGGGCGATGAAAACAGACTTCTCCTGGAATGCCTCCGCCAAAGAATACCTGCGCACCTATCTGCAACTGACAGAACACAAATAAAACGAATAGGAAAAATGTATGAACCACACTCCCAAAAAGTCCCCGGCTGAAGAACGCTATGCCCAGATTTCCATGAGCGAACCGGAACTCAAAAAAAGCATTATCACAAAACTGCGCGCCCGCGGCATTGCAGACCCCGGGGCCGCCACCAATGCACAACTCTACCAAGCCACCGTTTTTGTGCTCAAAGACCTGATCACCGAAAACAGAAATCGCTTCAAAAAGCGTGCGGCTGCCAAGGAATCAAAGCGTGTTTGCTATCTGTGTATGGAATTTCTGATCGGCCGCTCGCTCAAAAACAATGTCATGAATCTCGGCATGTATGACACGCTGTGCAAGGTGCTGGCCGACTGGAACAGAACATTTGACGACATTTATGCCTGCGAAAACGACCCGGGACTCGGCAACGGAGGCCTTGGCCGGCTTGCGGCCTGCTTTATGGATTCGCTCACCGCGCAGGACTATCTGGCAAACGGCTACTCTCTCTGCTATGAGCAGGGGCTTTTCAAACAGCGCCTCATCGACGGCGAGCAGGTGGAACTGCCCGACGAGTGGATGTCGGGTGACGGCAGCATATGGCTGTACCCACGCCCCGAAAGAAGCATCACCGTGCGCTTCGGCGGGCAGGTGACAGAAGAATGGCACAATGGAGAGCTGAAGATCCACCACACAGAATATGACGAGGTGCGCGCGGTGCCCTATGACGTGATGGTCGTGGGCACTGAGACAGACGCTGTCAACACCATTCGCCTCTGGCGGGCAAGAGAACCCCTGTCTTCCGGCGGCAGCTACACCACCCAGGGCTCCTATTTCAAGGCCCTGCAAGACAGCGGCAACTGCGAGGAGATCACACGCCAACTCTACCCGCCCGATCATCACGATGAGGGAAAACTGCTTCGCCTCACCCAGCAGTATTTTCTGGTTTCTGCCTCTTTGCAGAGCATCATCCGCGACTATTTTGCTTCCTACGGTTCGCTTGCCGGCTTTGCCGACAAGGTGGCCATTCACATCAACGACACGCACCCCGCCCTCTGCATCCCGGAATTGATGCGTATTCTGATGGATGTGTATTCCTTCGGGTGGGACGAGGCCTGGAATGTGGTGACAAAAACGGTGTCTTACACCAACCATACCGTTTTGCCCGAAGCGCTGGAGTGTTGGCGGGTGGACCTGTTCAAAATGAAGCTTCCCCGCATCTATATGATCGTATCGGAAATCAACCGCCGCTTCTGTGCCGACCTGTGGAATCTGTATCCCGGCGACTGGGATCGCATTTCCCGCATGTCTGTTGTGGCCTACGGCCAGGTGCGCATGGCCAACCTCAGCGTGGTGGCATCCCACACCGTCAACGGTGTGTCCGCCCTGCACAGCGACATCCTGAAAAAGACGGTATTCCACGATTTTTACAAGATGACCCCCTGGAAGTTCACCAATGTCACAAACGGCGTGGTCCACCGCCGCTGGCTGTGCTATGCCAACCCGCACCTCTGCACACTGCTTGATAACACCATCGGAGGCGGCTATCGCAGTGCGCCCATGGAACTCTATGAGTTTGAAAAGTATGCAAATGACCGGTCCGTCATTGACGAGATCGGCCGCATAAAGTATGAAAACAAACAGCGGTTTGCCGCTTATGTCAAGCAGAAGACAGGCCAGATCATCGACCCCTCTTCCGTTTTTGATGTGCACATCAAGCGCCTGCACGAATATAAGCGCCAGTTGCTCAACCTGCTCAAGATCATGGCCATCTATGACGACCTGTGCAACGGCAGAGCAGAGAACATCCAGCCACAGACCTTCATTTTCGGTGCCAAAGCCGCCCCCGGCTATGTGATGGCCAAACGCATTCTGAAACTGGCCTACTTTCTGAGCCGGGAGCTGGAAAGCAACCCCAAAACCAGAGATATCATCCGCATCCTCTTCATGGAAGATTATAATGTCAGTCTGGCGGAAATACTGATCCCGGCCGCAGAGATCAGCGAACAGATCTCGCTTGCCGGCAAGGAAGCCAGCGGCACCGGCAACATGAAGCTGATGATGAACGGCGCCCTTACGCTGGGCACGCTGGACGGCGCAAATGTCGAAATTCTGGAAGCCGTAGGCGACCACAACATCTATATTTTCGGCCTCAACAACCACGAGGTGGAAGAACTGTGGCGCAACGGCTACAACGCCCGTGACTTCTACCACCGTTCCGAGCGGCTGCGCGCGGTCATAGACCGTTTCAACTCTCCGATCGGCGGAGAAGACTTTGACGGGATGATCAATTACCTGCTCAACGGCAGCAATGGCGTGGCAGACCCCTATATGTGCCTGGCAGACTTTGATGCCTACTGTTGCGAGCATGCAAAAATGCTGGAAGACTACCGTGATAAAGACGAGTGGAACAAACGCTCTATTGTCAACATTGCACGTTCCGGTGTGTTCGCCTCCGATGTGAGCATTGCCAAATATGCAAGCGATATCTGGCACATCGATCCTGTTGGGAGGTAAGACCTTGCCATCCGTTTTCCGTGACTTGTCCTTCCCCCCGCCCCGCATCCGCATTGAATGCGGCCGGGCGGGCGGGGAAGAGGCCTTTGCCTTTGCTCCCGAGGAAGACAAGCTATGCACTCTGTTCTGCCCCCGCGACCTGGCCGTTCTGGGGGGAGATGTCTCATTTTATCCGGACGGAGAAACCACCCCCATGGCCCAAACGCCCCTTGTCTGGGAGCGCTTTGAAAAGGGGACAGATGTCTATTCCTTTGCGCTGCCGTCCGGGGGAGACGCGGGCCTGTACACATTTCTTGTGTGCGTCAACCTGCCGGAAGGGCCGCATTACATCATTCCCGCCGGCATCGAAACATACACCGTTGCTTCCTCCCCCGCGCCGGGGCATACACGCCAGTATCTGATCTACAACCGCCGCTATCCCGTCTGCCGATGGGCGCAGGGCGGGGCCATCTATCAGATCTTTGTGGACCGCTTCTTCCGCGGAGACGAAACGCCGCTGGCAGACGGCGCGGTGCGCAACCCGGACTGGGAGGGCGGCATGCCGCAATACCCTGCCTATCCGGGCGCACCGCTGAAAAACAATATGTTCTTTGGCGGCAACTTGTCAGGCATTATTAAAAAGCTGCCCTATCTTGCCGACCTCGGCATCAACTGCCTCTATCTCAGCCCTATATTCAAGGCGGCTTCCAACCATAAGTATGACACAGGCGACTACATGGAGATCGACCCTTCTTTCGGCACGGAAGAGACCCTCAAAGAGCTGATCGACAAAGCCGGACAATACGGTATGCGCATCGTGCTTGACGGCGTGTTCAACCATACGGGGGATGACAGCCGATATTTTAACCGCTATGGTCGCTATCCGGGCAAAGGGGCCTGGCAGTCCAAAGATTCACCCTATGCCGGTTGGTACACCTTTACTTCCTTTCCGGACAGGTACGACTGCTGGTGGAATATTCCCATTCTTCCCAAACTGAACCTAAAAAACCCCGCCACGCGGGAATACTTCCTCGGCGAGACGGGGGTCGTTGCCCACTATGCCGCCCTTGGCATCGGCGGTATGCGGCTGGATGTTGCGGACGAACTGGATGACGATTTCATTTCTTCTGTCAAAGAGCGGCTTTTTGAGGCCACGCCGGATGCGGTTCTGTTTGGGGAAGTATGGGAGGATGCCTCCAACAAGATCGCCTACGGCACACGCAAAAAGTATTATCTCGGCGGTGAACTTGACGGTGTGATGAACTATCCCCTCCGTGAAGGCCTATTGGCCTACATCAAACACGGAAGGTGCGAACAACTTGCCTACGCGCTCTACACGGTCATGCGCAACTGCCCGCCCGATGTTCGAAATACACAGATGAACTTTCTCGGTACCCACGACACTGAGAGGGCTTTGAGTGCATTGGGCGACATTTCCTTTGCCGAAAAGAGCAATGACGAGATCGCCCGTATGCGCATGACAAAAGCACAGCGCCATGTTGCGCTTTCACGGCTGATGCTTGCCTTTGCGGCGCTGGCCACTTTGCCCGGTATCCCCTGCATCTACTATGGAGATGAGGCGGGCATGGAGGGATACAAAGACCCCTTCAACCGACTGCCCTATCCCTGGAAGCGGCAAGAGACGGCGCTTGTTGACGATGTGCGGTCATTGCTTGGCCTGCGTCGCCGCCACCCCGTCTTTGCTGACGGGCAGATGAAGATCCTGCGCATGGATGACATGTGCTTTGCGTATCTGCGCTATTGCCCAGAGGAAAAGATCGTCACGGTCATCAACCGCAGTGAGCATACATTCTGCTTTGCTGCAGACGGCAGATGCGCCCCGCTATCCGGCGGCAGCGCGACGGCGGGGGGCATTCTTATTCCGCCCCTTTCAGCATGCATTCTCTCGGCCGACCATGCAGATACCGCCCGTCTGTATCCCCTTCACTGAGCCGAGCGAAGCAATCGTTCCGTCTCTGTCAGAAGTCGGTCAACTTCCCATGCTTTTGAATAAATGCCCAAACTCGCCCGCAGACATCCCTGCGCATCTGTATGCAGTGTTTTGTGGGCCAGTGGGGCGCAATGATAGCCGCTGCGCAGGCAGAAGCCACAGTTTTGCAGTCCGTTGCAAAGTTGCAGATGCTTTGTCCCCTCCGCATA
>CAMGGT010000022.1 GCA_946055715.1 uncultured Clostridia bacterium
CGAAACATCACGCCGAAGGCGCATCACTTTCCGCTTGCGGAAAACATCACTCGCCACAGGCGAACATCACTGTTCAACCGCCCCTCCCCTACCGCGAAAAAGCAACAACGAAGCGGCGGGAGGATGATATCCTCCCCTACGGAGCATGACAGATCGGCGGACCTTTTTCGTTTTCTCCAAAAACATTCTTTTCACTTCGCCGTCAGGCGAAATTCCATGCCGCAGGTACCTCCTTCCTTGTCTGCTTTCGGCAAACAGCCAAAGAACGAACAAGAGCAAGAACGAAAGGTCGAACACCTTTTGTTCTTGCTCTTTTGTTTGCCGCCGCGGGCACATGCCCGCAGACAGCAGAATGTTACAGATAGAAAAGCAGAAGGAAGACAACGGCAAAGATCAGATACACGCCGCCTGCAAGATACAGGTAGGCATATCCCGGCTTCTCTTTTCGCTTTTCGTTCTTTTCCGCGACATAGTCGGGGTAAGACTTCTTGGCAAGTGTACTCGGCTGAAAGATGGTGCGGAAGAAAAGGCCGATGGAAAAGGCCATTCCGTCAAATGTCCCTTGCCTTGTACACCATGTGAGCACCCCCGAAAGAACAAGCGTCAATCCGGGGATGGTGAACGCGTCTGCCAGATAGCGAAAAAGGTCTTTTCCCTCGTATACCTCTGTGAAGAACCCGCGCGACAGCAAAGACAACAGGGCCAGCGCGCCTCCGATAACAAAGGAAACCGAGAAACGGATGAGAAACCGCTTTTTGCTCTCGCTCAAAGGCCCAGCTCCTCCTTGTATTTTTGCTCTTCGGGTGTGTTGCACCAGACGAAATGTCCGGGGATGATCTCTCTCATCGAGGGCTTCTCCACCGAGTAGTCATGCTCGCGCAGCGGCTCGTAGATGATGCGCTTTCTCTTCTTTTCATACTCCGGGTCGGGGAGCGGAATAGCAGAGAGGAGTGAGCGCGTATAGGGATGAAGCGGGTGGCGGAACAGCTCGTCGGAAGTGGCGAGTTCCACCATTTTACCATAGTACATGACCCCGATGCGGTCAGAGAAATACTTTACGACCGAGAGGTCATGCGCGATGAACAGGATGGTCAGACCCATCTTGTGCCGCAGATCATCCAGCAGGTTGATGACCTGTGCCTGCACCGAAACATCCAAGGCGCTGACGGGTTCGTCTGCGATGATGAGTTCGGGTTGCATGATCACAGAGCGGGCGACCCCGATCCTCTGTCTCTGTCCACCCGAAAACTCGTGCGGATAGCGTCCCGCATGCTCGGGAACAAGGCCAACGGTGTCCAGTACCTCATAGACTTTTTCGCTGATATAGCTCTTGTCTTTGACGCCCTGGATCACAAGTCCTTCAGAGATGATCTCCTGTACCGTCATGCGCGGGTCAAGCGAGGCAATGGGGTCCTGGAAGATCATCTGGATCTGCGTTACAAGCTTATGACGGTGCAGCTCTTTCAGCGCGTTGTCATACTCTTCTTTGGCTTTGGCCTGCTGTTCGGCGGGCAATGTTGTAAGCGCTTTTTCGTAGGCCGCTTTCAACTCTTGTGTCTTGTCTTTGAGATACTTCTTTTCGCAGTCGCGGTGATCGCTGCGTGCCGCCTTGATCTTGGCCTTTTCCTGTGCGACGCGCTCGCGCAGTTCTGCCTTGCACTGCTTGATCTTTGCCTCTTTTTCGCTGTCAGCTCCGGCGTTGATCTCTGCGATCTTTGCGTCTGCCTCTTCGCGAAGCCGCTTGATCTCCTGCCGATATTCAAGCGTGCCTGCGGCAATACGGCGGCCTTTGAAATAGATGCTGCCGCCCGTGATGTCATACAGTTTGATGATGGAGCGGCCGGTCGTGGTCTTTCCGCAGCCGGATTCTCCCACAAGTCCAAAGACTTCTCCGCGCTTGACATCAAACGATACATCATCAACCGCCTTCAAGTGCCCGAAATGTTGAGAAAGATGCTCAACGCGCAGGAGGACTTCGCCTTTGGCGGGATTGCCCTTCAGTGCCGCCGTCTCTTCTTTTGAAGTCGCGGTTTCGGGTGTGAAGGTCTCTTCAGTTGTTCTCTTCTCCGGCATCTTCCTGCTTGCTCCTTTCTTTCATTCTGGCGATTCTTTCGGTGACGATCGTCGGAGGAGTGACCTTGGGTGCATCCGGATGGAGCAACCATGTTGCGGCAAAATGGGTGTCGCTGATGCGGAACATGGGCGGCTCCTGTTCAAAGTCGATCTTCATGGCATACCGGTTGCGGTCTGCAAATGCATCGCCCTTGGGAGGATAGATCATGTTCGGAGGCGTACCGGGGATGGCTTCCAGCCGTTCATTGGTGTCAAGGTCGGGCATTGAAGAAAGCAACGCCCATGTGTACGGGTGCGCGGGAGAATAGAACACCTCGTTGGAAGTGCCGTATTCCACGATCTTGCCCGCATACATAACGGCAATCTTGTCTGCCATGTTGGCCACGACGCCCAGGTCATGGGTAATGAAAATGATGGACAGGTGGCGCTCGGCTTTCAGCCGATTGATCAGCTCAAGGATCTGTGACTGAATGGTCACATCAAGTGCCGTGGTCGGCTCGTCACAAATCAGCATACCCGGGTCTGCGGCGAGGGCAATGGCAATGACGATCCTCTGCCGCATACCGCCGGAAAACTCAAAAGGATACTGGCGATACCGTTTTCTCGGTTCGGGGATGCCGACTTCATCCATGAGTTTCAGCGCCCGCTGCTTTGCCATGCGGCGGGTCAGATGGTTGACAACGCCCGATGCATTCTCTTTGAGGTAATCGATGATGGCGATGGCCTCTTTGCGGAAATCACGATTGGGGCTTGCCTGCAGAACATCCCCATAGTGTGCAAGCAACCGTTTGCACAAGCCGACGATATTCTCCCGCGCGAGATCCATGTCCACAAGGGCGGGCGGCATGGGCGTCCAGTCGGGGCGACGACCCTTCTTTTCGGTATAGCGGTCGAACTTTGCCTGTTCTTTGGCCGCGCGTTTTCTTTCGGTGATGTTCTTTTTGGTGCCGCCGAAATACACCGTGATCGCGTCCTTCAAGCTTGACGAGAAGGTCATGGCAATGCTGTCCGAATGAATCTCCAGCGGGTCTACCGAGGTGCGCACCGCATCGCCCAGTTGGGCACGGATCGCCCTGGCACGGTCGCGGTCATCATCTGTTTCGGACATGTTGCCAAAGAAATCGATGGCTGCATTCAGCTTTGCGCAAACCATTTGCTTTGCCCCATCATGGATCTGGGCAGAATAGCGCAGAGAGGCCTCCACATAGTCGATGAAATGCAACATAAAATGCTCATCGAGATACTCGTGAAGCACCCGATTCAACTCGTGCACCGGAAGGTCGGGCAACGGCTGGCCGGAAAAAGTGAGATAATAGCCCTGCGAGAAGAAATTGGGCTCTTCTTTTGCCACTGCGGCTTCCAAAATGCCCTTGATGCGCCCCAGAGACACGCAGATCTCACCATACTCTTTGGTTTTCGCGGCGGTGTGTGCCGCGGCCTTCACCCGTGCTGCCTCGGCGCGCAACGTCTCGGCATCCTCGTCAGACACCACATAGGGATGGATCGCCTTGACAGCGATGTTCATCTCCTCGCGGAGACGACGCACCGGGTTCTCAAATGCGTTTTTCTCAATGAGAAACAGGATATTCTCCAGCTCGGCGATCGTCTCGTTTGCCGCATCGCGTGCGGTATTGAATGCCTTTTCGAGGGCGATGTGCTTGAATTCGAATTTGTCGAAATCCTCGCACATTTTGGTCAGTTCTTTTGCCTTTTCGGGATCTCCCTCGGCGCTGACCCTCACCATGGTCTGGTTGAGCCTGCGCAACAGCGTA
This sequence comes from uncultured Clostridia bacterium, assembly GCA_946055715.1. Classification (GTDB taxonomy): domain Bacteria; phylum Bacillota; class Clostridia; order Oscillospirales; family CAG-272; genus UBA1740. The sequence goes on from CAMGGT010000022.1 coordinate 3,846, forward strand.
TTGAAAGCATCGCGGCTGGCGCGCTGTCTGGCACGCCCTTTCAGGAGCATGGCCTCGGTCAGCTGTTTGCCGATGCGCATGATCGGGTTCAGGGAAGAAAGCGGATCCTGGAAGATCATCGCGATCTTGTCCCCGCGGATCTTGTAATACTCATTTTCTGAGATCTTCAGCAGATCCATGCCGTCATAGAGGATCTCACCGCCCTCTACGATGGAATTTCCGGCCAGAATGCCGAGGATGGCCTTTGAGGTCACAGACTTACCGGAGCCGGACTCGCCGACGATTGCAAGAGTCTCGCCTGTTTCCAGGTCAAAGTTGATCCCACGCACCGCCTGGACCTTTCCGCCCGGGGTTCTGAAGGAAATTCTGAGGTTTTTAACTTCAAGTTTCTTTGCCATGTCTTACTCCTCCACACCGCGTAGTGACGGATTAAAGGCGTCGCGGAGTCCGTTTCCGAACAGGTTGAAACTGATTTCCAGAAGCGCAATGAACAGCGCGGGGAACAGAACAACATGCGGTGCCGTCGTCATGCACGCCTGACCTGTCGACAGCATCGAACCGACAGACGACATGGTGGTACTGTCCAGATTGATGATTCCGAGGTAGCTCAGTGATGTCTCGGAGAAGATAACGCCGGGAATCACGAGAATAGAGCCCGTGATGATGGTTCCCAAGCTGTTGGGGAAAATGTGTTTGAACATGATGCGGGCGTCCCGTGCGCCAAGCGTTCGTGCCGCCAACACATACTCCTGGTTTTTGAAGCGGTAGAACTGCATGCGCACGCGGCTTGCCATCCCGATCCACCCTGTCAGCACAAAGGCGAAGAGCAATGCCGGTATGATACCGACTTTGCTTGCGAGGTGGAGGTTGAACAATACCGTCACGACCATAAAAGGTACACCCGAAAGAACGTCGGAAACACGCTCCATGATCATATCGGCGGCGCCGCCATAGTACCCTTCGATCGCGCCGTAGATCGCGCCGATGAACAGGTTGATGACCGAGACCACAATGGCCAGCATAAAACTGAAGCGAGCACCTTCCGCCAACCGCGTGAAGATATCAAATCCGCGCTCGTTGGTGCCGAAAATGAAGCTCGGCTCGAAGCCGTATCGATAGCAGAACATATTGTACGAGTCGACTCTCACCACATAGTTATACCCTGAAGAGGCCGTACCCGTGCGCTTTGCATAACGGTAAGCACCGGCAGTGTTGCCCGAGTTGTATGGGTCAGATGCAAGACGCATCGTGCTGGTATAGTTGTCTGTGCCGTTTGTTTTGTAAGCCGGATCATAATTGCCGTCTGCATCGTATTTTGCATTTCCCTTCTGATCGCTGACATACCAGATGTCCGGGTTGTTCTTCGTTGCGGGCGCTTTTGATTCGTCCACGTAAGGAAGAATGACCTGGATCTGATGTTCGTCCTGCCATGCCTGCAACGCATCATAATCTGCCTGCGTCAGGGTCATGATCTGGGTCTTGAGGGAAGTATATGTGTCTACACGCACGGTGTAAAGTACAGACTGCTTTCCCAGTTGCTCTGTGGTGCGCTCTGCCAGTACTTTTGTGATGATATCTTTGTTTCTTTCGATCTCCATAGCGAGGTAAATATCATACCGGTTTTTGGAGATCTCTTGCTTCTTTGTGCCGTCCCAGAAGCCCGTGCCCGGGCTGAACAGCCGCGGCGCCATAAACTGGTAATTGACGATGGATACATCCGTCTGATACGCTTCGGTATACGTATCATGCCCGAAGAAGGGGCCCACCACGGCAAACAAAAGCAAGATCAGAATGATGATGCCGGCAACCACCGATGCCTTATTGCGGCAGAAACGGCGGAACGCATCGCGGAGATAGCCGACCGGTTTGGTGTCGAACTTCACATCCTTGATGGCGCGTTCTTCGCCGACGAGGGCAAATTTTTCACGCGGAATATCGCGATACAATGCAAATTGATCGTTCATCACTTCGCCCCCATTCTGATACGCGGATCGATGATCCCGTAACTGAGATCGATGACAATGCCTGCGGCAAGGCCGAGGAATGTATAGAACACGGTCAACAGCATGAAGAAGTTATAGTCGGGTGCGGGCTGCGCATTGATGGCCCCGATATACAACTCGCCCACGCCGGGGATCGTGAAGATCTGCTCAATGATCAGCGAACCGCTCATGATGGACAAAAACTCACCGAGGATCATCGGGAAGATGGGGACCATTGCGTTTCGCATTGCATGGCGAACAGTCGCCTGAGAGCGCGTCAGACCCTTGGTTCTGGCAAGCAGCATGAAGTCGCTTGTCAGCACTTCCGTCAGTTCTGCGCGCGTATACCGTGCAAACCCTGCGATGGTACCAAACGACATCGAGAGGATCGCCGGTATAATGGATTTGAGATACATCCAGCTCCACGCGCCGTTTGTGACCTCGGCTATTGCACCCGTCCATCCCAGTTTAAAATACAGAATATACTGCACCAAGAATGCATAGATAAAAGACGGGACCGACACAAAGATCATGACGCCCGTGGAAATGAGATGGTCCTGCCATTTGTTCTTTTTCAGCGCGGCAAAAATGCCGAGCAAAAGACCCAGCGGGACCGAAAAGATCATCGTGGCAACATTCAGCACGATGGTAAACGGTAGTCTGTTAGAGAAAATTTCCCATACTTCGTTGCCGGTCTTATAGGTCTCGCCGACACCGAAGTTCCCTTGAAATGCCAGTTTCACAAAGCGATAGAACTGCTCTATGATGGGTTTGTCATATCCAAGCATCTCTCTGCGCAGCAAGATCAGCTCCATGTCTTTGCCAAACTGCTCTGCCGGTTGATTGGGCAGCAGCTTGACAAGAACGAAGCAGATCACCACGATCACAGAGAAAGTCAACAGCATGAGCAGAATACGCTTGAGTACATATTTTAAATAATACACGCCGTTCTCCTTCTGAAACGCACCGCAAGGGCGGCTGCCCCTCTGCGTTTCCGGGATAGTCGAGGGCAGTTTGTCGCGCTTACCCCCAAAAACTGAAAAGTCAGAAAACCGACAAATAAGTAGCGGGCATCTCTCCCGCTACTTATCTGTCTTATCCGCAAAGGGCGGAAAATTACTTATAGTTCAGCACGCCGCCCTGTTCTGCCACAAATGCGGCAAACTCGGCATCATCCAGCTCATAGGTGTACCACTCGATGCCACCGCGGCCCATACCGACGACATAGTCCTCGGTCTTGTAGTTCACTCTCATGCAACGCAGAGAGGCGGAAGCATCCGTCATCAGCGGGAAGATGTTTGCCAGGGTAAGAATCTTCGTCTCGGCAGCAGCCAGGATGGTGATTCTTCTTGCGGCAGGATCGCTGGAACCGGCAGAGAGCTTCACGGTTTCGCCCGTAAGTTCTCCGTCAGCGCCGACCACATACGCGGTGATCTCGTTGCCCTGCAGGCACTCGCTGACCCAGTCATAAAGACTGGCGCGCAGCGTCTGGCCGTCAAGCGTGACATCCATCGTGATGGCTTTCTTGTCGGTGAAGGGGTCATACTGAAGAGAACCGGTGAAGCAATCCATCATGCTGTAAGGATTGAACTGAGAACCACCGTAACCAACGCCGAAGAGGATGTCGACAGAACCGTTTCTGAGGTATTCGCCAAAGCTGGTGGAGCCGAGGGTCTGGCTCTGCACGAAGGACAGGTGGCCTTCGAAGGAGGTGCCCTTCACAGCTTCGGTCCAGGCGGCCTTCAGGAAGGCATAGCCCTTGTTGTAGAAGTTGGCTTCGGAGGGTTTGCCGATGACGATCTGAACTTCCCACTTGCCGTCGGCAACCGACTCGGCGGGAATCAGGCCGTCTGCAACTGCCTTGGTATAGGCGGCCTCAAAGAGGGTCTTCGCGCCGCTGGGATCATAACCGGTGATGGAGTCAATGGCTTCGTCACGGTCTGCATATTCTTTGCCTTCGCCCCACTGGTCTGCCAGGCCCCAGAATTCAAGGATGGCATCCTTCGCTTCGTCGAGCGAGCGATAGGTCGCACCGGATTCGGGATCGGCCACGATCATGGAAGAAAGCAGAGCGGAAGCAATGCCGCTGGTCGGAGACAGCGTCAGAATGAACTGTGCGCGGTCAATGGAGTAGCTGAGTGCCTGGCGGAAGTCATCAATGGTGAGGACCGTCTTGATGACCTTGTTGCCGGTGGTCTCGGGTTTGGCGGTCTCCTGAACGGTGGTCAAGTTGGCCAGATCCGGGTTCATGGCGAGGTACCAGGTGGATTCGGAATCCTGATAGTAGGTGTATTCACTGCCCTGATAGTCTGCCATATCTTCTGCCTGCAGGCCGTAGCTGTCAAGCTCGCCCTTCAGGAACATTTCCAG
>CAMGGT010000023.1 GCA_946055715.1 uncultured Clostridia bacterium
GGGAGATGCCCCTGCCGGAGACCGAGTATTCGGGCAACTATGCCTGTGAGGAGCATGGAATCAGCTTTGGCGAGCTGGAGCCGCGCATGTTCTCCTTCAACAATCCGTTCGGGGCCTGCCCGCGCTGTGCGGGGTTGGGAGACCTGCACACCTTCCTGCCCGAAAAGCTCATCCCCGACAAGTCCCTGTCTCTGCGACAGGGGGCCATCGCCTGCAACGGCTTCAAGACCATGGACGAAGACGGATGGTCCGGGCCGTTGGTGGCGGCGGTGCTGGCCGACTTTGGTTGCACGCTTGACACCCCGGTGCGGGACTTCCCGCCGGATGCCCTGCACGCGCTGATGTACGGCACGGGCGACAAACGCTATCAGGTCACCCGCTATTATGAAAAAGAAGCCCACGACCAATACACCACCTATCCCGGCGTCATCCCCACACTGGAGAGACGCGCCAAGATGTTCGGTGAAGAATACTATCAGCAGTTCATGGAAGAGATCCCCTGCCCTGAGTGTCACGGCGGGCGGCTGAACCCCATGATGCGGTCGGTGACGGTCGGCGGGCTGAACATCGATGAGTTGACACGGCTTTCTGTGGACAAGATCATCACATTTACAGATAACCTGCAGCTGAATCCCACAGAAGCCAAGATCGCGCGCGACATTCTCAAAGAGATCCGTTCGCGCCTGTCTTTCCTCTCGCATGTCGGCCTGGATTACCTCACCCTCGCCCGCAAGGCGGGGAGTTTGTCGGGCGGCGAGGCACAGCGCATTCGCCTTGCCACCCAGATCGGGTCGGCGCTGATGGGCGTGATGTATATTCTGGATGAACCCAGCATCGGCCTGCATCAGAGAGACAACGCCAAACTCATTGCCACCTTAAAGCAACTGCGGGACCTTGGTAATACGGTCATCGTGGTGGAGCATGACGAAGACACCATGCGCGCCGCCGACTATCTGGTGGACATCGGCCCCGGCGCGGGCATCCACGGTGGCCGCGTGGTGGCCTGCGGCACCCCCGACGAGGTGGCTGCCAATACCGATTCGGTCACGGGCGACTACCTCTCGGGGCGCAAGGTCATCTGCGTGCCCGAGACCCGCCGACCCGGCAACGGTCATTTTTTGCGGGTGGTGGGAGCAAGAGAACACAACCTCAAAAACATCACCGTGGACTTCCCGCTTGGGTGCTTTGTATGCGTGACGGGGGTGTCCGGCTCGGGCAAATCCTCGCTTGTCAATTCGATCTTGCGCAAGACCCTTCTGCGGGATCTTAACCGCGCCATCACCTATCCCGGCGACTGCGACCGTGTGGAGGGGGAAGCGTATGTGGACAAGGTCATCGACATCGACCAGAGTCCCATCGGCCGCACGCCGCGCTCCAACCCCGCCACCTACACCTCCTTGTTTGCCGACATCCGCGCGCTGTTCGCCAAGACTCCCGTCGCCCGCGCAAGAGGGTACACGCCGGGGCGGTTCTCCTTCAATGTCAGGGGCGGCCGCTGTGAGGCCTGCGAGGGCGACGGTGTCAAATGCATCGAGATGCACTTTCTGCCGGATGTGTATGTCAAGTGCGACCAGTGCGGCGGCACCCGCTATAACCGCGACACGCTGGACTGCCTGTATAAAGGCAAGAACATCTCCGAGGTGCTGAACATGACGGTGGAGGAAGGGCTGGCCTTTTTTGACGGCATCCCCGCCATCACCCGCAAACTGCAGACCCTGTTTGATGTGGGGCTGGGCTATGTGCAGATCGGGCAGTCTTCCACCACCCTGTCGGGCGGCGAGGCACAGCGGGTCAAACTCGCCACAGAGCTTGCCCGCCGCGGCACGGGCAGAACGGTGTATATCCTGGACGAGCCGACCACCGGTCTTCATTCGGCGGATGTGCAGGCCTTGATCGATATGCTGCAACGGCTGGTGGAGGGCGGCAATACCGTCATCGCCATCGAACACAATCTGGACTTTATCAAGTGCGCCGACTACCTCATTGACCTTGGCCCGGAGGGCGGGGACGGCGGCGGCACACTTGTGGCCTGCGGCACCCCCGAAGAGGTGGCCCGCCGGGCGGATGTTTCCTATACCGGGCAGTTTTTGCTGGAAAAACTGCAGGGGCCGCACGCCCCCGTGCGGGTATCCCGTTTGCCTGAGAGCGAGACAACAGCCGATGCGACCCCACCGGCAGACGAGCCGGAAGCCGAACAGCAGGCAGTACGAGAGGGGGCGAGCGTAGCAACTGCCGACGAAGCCGCCGATATGACTGCAAAAACGACCGAGGCGGCAAGCGCGGCCTCTCCCCGCAAAACGGATATGACCGCAAAGCGGGCGGCCAAAGCAACGGCAAAACAGAAAAAGACCCAAAAGCCGGTCAAAGCGAAAGCAGACAGAGCCGCCCCCAAAAAGCCTTCAAAAGCACAGAATGATTGATCGGGACAGCCGCATGTGAACACCGCTGCCACGGCGTCAGGGGCTTTCAAAGGCAAAAAGCCCCAAACCGGATGCGAGTGGCTTCTCTTCGCACCGGGTGGCATCTCGGTGCCGTCGCACGGCAAGCACCTGTCTGACCACGGCGGGCACAGCCCGCGGAAAGGAAAAGCATATGAATTTCTTTCTCACCATTGCGTTTCTGTTCTTTGTCGGCTCCTGCGCCGGGTGGGTGCTGGAAGTGTTTTACCGCCGCTTTTTCTCGGCCGCCAACCCCGAACACAAGTGGATCAACCCCGGGTTTCTCACGGGACCGTGGGTGCCGCTGTACGGGTTCGGCCTTTCGATCTTGTTTCTCTTCTGCAAGATCGACCTCACATTTGTCGGGCCGGTGTGGGCACAGCGGCTGGTGCTGTTTGTGCTGATGGGACTGGCCATGACGATGATCGAATTGATTGCGGGTGAGATCTTCATTCTGGGCATGCATGTCAAACTGTGGGATTACAGCCACCTGTGGGGCAACTACAAGGGCATCATCTGCCCACTGTTTTCCCTCATCTGGACGGTGCTGGCCATCGCGTTCTTCTATCTGGTGTATCCCATCGCCGACAACGCCGTTGCCTGGCTTGGGCGCCACATCACATTTCTGTTTGTGGTGGGCATGTTTTACGGCGTATTTCTGGTGGACTTCTGCCACAGCGTCCGGTTGGGCGCCCGCATCCGTCGGTTTGCGGCTGAAAACGACCTGATCGTCAGATACGAGACCTTCAAGCTGGAAGTGCGCGCTCGCTCCAAAAAGCACACCTTCTTCCGCAGTATTGCCGGCGGCATTGCCGAAACGCCGCTGTTTGAAGCTCTGCGTGCCTACCGCGAAAAGTATCCCTCTCCCTTGACCCGCTACCGCACCCGCAAAGAAAAAGAGAAAGCCACCTCCGGCGCACCGCAGGCACAGACATCTGTCTGCACACAAACAGATACACCTGCCCACAACAATGCCGAACAGAATGGAGAACAAAAACCATGAAAATGCAGATAAAACGGCTGAACCCCCGTGCCATCCTGCCCACATACGGCACCTCTGCTGCGGCAGGAGCCGATCTGTATGCACTTCTGCCGGAGGGCGAGACGCTGACCGTCATGCCCACAGAGACGGTCATTTGCCATACGGGTCTTGCCATGGCCATCCCGCATGGCTTTGCGGGGCTGGTGTTTGCCCGCAGCGGCCTGTCTGTCAAGCAGGGGTTGGCGCCCGCCAACAAGGTGGGAGTCATTGATGCAGACTATCGCGGGGAACTGATGGTGGCACTTTATAACCAAAGCAAAGAACCGCGCATGGTCTGCCACGGCGACCGCATTGCCCAACTGGTGGTGGTGCCGGTGGCACAGCCCGTATTTGAGGAGACAGACGAACTGCCCGAGACCCTGCGGGGCGAGGGCGGCTTCGGTTCCACCGGTCGCTGACCGTCCACGGCGTTTGCTTTCCGCTTCCGGCCATAGCCGTTTTCATCCTGTCCATCTTGGCGGTGCAGGCGCTGCGTTTCTGCCTGAGGACTACCACCGCCTAAAAGCGGCGAAACGAAGCACGCAAAACACCCGGAATTCATCCCAAATACAAAAGGGGCAGTTCAATAAGAAAAGTTAGAAAAGGCGGATGCTCTTTACCGAAAGGTATGCAGCATCCGCTTGCTTAGTGATACAGTTTTATCACCACAAATCACCTACAAGAAAGCAAGGTCACTATTCAACAATCCAATCAAAACCACCCCCAAACGTCAAAACAACAGATCCCGCGGTAGGGGAGGGGCTTGCTCCTCCCGAATATTCGGTCAGATGAAAACCCTGCGGTAAGCTTAAAAAGAACAATTACAGTTCATCGAAAACCCATTCCCGAATGTACTGCTCATGATTTCGTCATGATACCGGATCATATACACGCATGATTTGCATGAAAAAGCGGGGGCGCGATGCCATTTGTGACAAATGGCATCGCGCCCGCCCTACCGTATAGCGCAACATTCCACCAACCCCAACCAACTGAAAGTCAACTATCAATGCCTTCCCCGGTGGAGGAAGGGGGACCGCGAAGCGGTGGATGAGGTGTGCCATCTCAAAAGAAGCGACAGAAGCGAAAAGCATCGGATTTATTGATCTATCCAAAAACGAATCTTCGCTTCGCTGTCAGGCGAAATATCATGCCATAGGCATTTCATCGCCGGTTGCAGCAGATTTCATTTGCCAAAGGCGAATATCATGCGCTGTCGCAGTGGGCGGCCGCACCTCATCCCCGGTCGGCCGAGGGGGTGTTGCGCAGGCCGACGGGATAGTGGTTTTTGGCACGGCCGGAGGTGACCTTGATGCCGCCCAGCGGTAGGTCGTTCACCGTTACCACGCCCCACCCGTCCGGCAGGTCACAGGCGATCTCCTCCCCCGAAAGATAGGCAAAAAGGCGGGGGTCTGAAGCAGAAAGCGGCAATTTGGTTTTCATCATCCCGCCAAAAGCGGAAAAGAAGTGATGATGCGGGATCACGCGCCCTTTGCGCACTTCACCGATCCGCACGCCCATGGCATAGCACAGTGGCAACAAGGGAGCAGGCAGCAGCGCGTTCGGGACGGGCGGCAGGCAGTACCCGCCGCGAAAAAGAACAGGGTCGGGCAGGGCAGAGAGTGCCTGCTCTTGCAGTACTTCCCGCAGAAAGGCCGCTATGCATGCTACATCCGCATCGGATCGACCCGCCGGTTTCCTGTCGGGGCGGCGGCCGCCCGTCGGGCGTTGCTTCGCAGTTGTCGTCTGCCCTTGGGCGCGAGCCGATATGGGCGGGAAAAAGGTGTCTCCCTCCCGTCGGAGCAGGGCCATAAACTGCCCCTCGCCCGCCGCCAGATGTGGGTAGAAGCGGCGGCAATACTCCGGGTGGTTCAGCCCGCCCTGCGGCGGTTGTACACCCGGCGCGGTGACATCCCGCACGGCTTGCGGTACCTCGCAAAGCGAAAAATCGGGGTGGGCACGCAAAAACGCCGCCACGGTACCTTCGTTTTCGCATACCGAAAAGGTACAGGTGGCATACAGCAAAAACCCGCCTGGGTGCAGCATACGGGCGGCCTGCAAGAGAATGTCGGCCTGGCGGCGGGCACAGGCGGCGGGTGTCTCGGGCTTCCATTCGGTTTGTGCGGCGGGGTCTTTGCGGAACATACCCTCGCCGGAGCAGGGCGCGTCCACCACCACCACATCAAAGAAGGCGGGCAGACAGTCGGCCAGCGCCTCGGCCGGGGCATGGGTCACAAGGGCCCGGCGAATGCCCATCCGTTCCAGATTGCCGCACAGCACCGCACAACGGGAGGCCACCACCTCGTTTGCCACAAGCAGGCCGCTTGGGCCGATGCGGTTGGCCAGTTGGGTGCTTTTGCCGCCGGGGGCGGCGCACAGATCCAGCACCCGACAGCCCGAAATGTCCGGCAAACAGCAGACGGGTGCCATGGCAGACGGCTCCTGCACATAAAACGCCCCCGCATGGTGCAGTGGGTGCCGCCCCACGCGCTCTTCTCCCGCCCACAAAAAGCCGTCTGCCGCATAGGGGAGGGGAGAAAGAGCGGTCAACTGTTCTGCCGTTGCGCGGGCAACTTCGCCCGCCTCTCCTTTGCAACGGTTCAGATGCAGGCCGCGCACCGGCGGCTGTGTAAGCGCAGACAGATAGCGTTCAAAGTCCTGCCCCAGCAGGACGCGCATCTCCTCTTCATAGGCATGCGGCAACATGGCGTGGCTCCTTCTTCCGTTTTTCTTTTTTGCGTCCGTTTTTTATCTTATTTATCCTATCACATCTTCCGCGGTTTTGCAAGGCATGCCGGGCAGACTTGCTGTAACATTACAACACGGCAGACTGTTTTTTTGCCCCGCATCTTGACTTTTTTGCATAATCGTGGTACAATGGGGCAAACATCAGGGCGATGAAGGAAAAACGCCCGGACAAGCCATTCCAGAGAGGGAGACAGAGCTGGAAGCTCCCATGGCGACCCGGTGCGGTCCATTCCAGAGCCGTGCGCGACGAGCGCACCGTAGGCCGACGTTACCGGCGCAAGAGTGAAAACCAAGGTGGTACCGTGCAACTGCACCCTTGGGGTCGAAAGACCCGGGGGTTTTTGTTCTTTTTGGGACATTTGATCGCTTTGCATGCTCCGGGGCACAGGTCAGATCGGGCAGGGCAAAGCTCTTTGGGCGTTTTGATCAATCAAATAAAAGATGATGAAAATCAAATATGAGTATCATTTTTTGATGGTAAGGAGAAAGACATGATCGACATTAAGTTTCTGCGTGAAAACCCCGAGGCGGTGCGAGAGAACATCCGCCGCAAATTTCGGGATGCCAAACTGCCGCTGGTGGATGAGGTGCTCAAGCTGGATGAAGAAAACCGCGCCTGCAAGGCAGAGGCAGACAACCTCCGCGCCGAGCGCAACAGATCCGCCAAGGCCATCGGAGCGTTGATGGCACAGAAGAAGATCGACGAGGCAAACGAAATGAAGCGCCGCGCCGCAGAGGCGGGCGATCGCCTGGCCGCCCTGGAACAGAAAGAGGATGAGCTGGCAGAGGCCATTCGCGTGCGCATGATGGCCATCCCCAATATCATCGACAAAAGCGTGCCCATCGGCCGCAGTGATGCCGAAAATGTGGAAGTGCAGCGGTATGGTGAGCCGACGGTGCCGGATTTTGAAATTCCCTACCACACCGAGATCATGGAGCGCTTTGAGGGCATTGATCTGGATGCCGCCCGCCGCGTGGCCGGCAACGGTTTTTACTATCTGCTGGGCGACATCGCGCGGCTGCATTCCGCTGTGATTTCCTATGCGCGGGACTTCATGATCGACCGCGGCTTCACCTACTGTGTGCCGCCGTTTATGATCCGTTCTGATGTGGTGACGGGCGTGATGAGCTTTGCCGAAATGGACGCCATGATGTATAAGATCGAAGGCGAAGACCTGTATCTGATCGGCACAAGCGAACATTCCATGATCGGCCGCTTTATCGACACCATCATCCCCGAAGAAAAACTCCCGCTGACCCTCACCAGCTATTCTCCCTGCTTCCGCAAGGAAAAGGGCGCGCACGGCATCGAGGAGCGCGGGGTGTACCGCATCCACCAGTTTGAAAAGCAGGAAATGATCGTGGTCTGCCGCCCCGAAGAAAGCCCCATGTGGTTTGACCGCCTGTGGCAGAACACGGTGGACCTGTTCCGCTCTATGGACATCCCCGTCCGCACGCTGGAATGCTGTTCGGGCGACCTGGCCGACCTGAAGGTCAAGTCGGTGGATGTGGAGGCATGGTCGCCGCGCCAGCAGAAATATTTTGAAGTGGGCAGCTGCTCCAACCTGGGAGACGCCCAGGCCCGCCGCCTCAAGATCCGCGTCAACGGCAAAGACGGCAAATACCTGGCTCACACCCTCAACAACACCGTGGTGGCGCCCCCTCGCATGCTGATCGCCTTTCTTGAAAACAACCTGCAGGCAGACGGCAGCGTGCGCATTCCGGAAGTGCTTCGCCCCTACATGGGCGGCAAGGAGTGCCTGGTGCCCAAGCGGTAAACCTGCATTGTCAAACGGCAAAAGCAGACAGATAGACGAAACCCCGAAAGAAGCAAAGCAAGGGACTTTTGCAAATGCGAGAGATGCATTTGCAAAAGTCCCTTTTAATTGAAGAGATTCGGCGAAAACAGGCATTTGCTCTTCGCGAAAAGTTGTAGGGTAGATTGAAAAACCCGATGCTTTTTGCTTGCATCGCTT
>CAMGGT010000024.1 GCA_946055715.1 uncultured Clostridia bacterium
ATGAGGAGAACATTCTTTGGCAACTGTAAATGACAGAGAAAGTGGCAAAATAGCATGGAAATGCAAGGGTTCTTACTGCAACAGCCCCTCCCCCACATAAATCAAAAGGCCGCATCACATCGTCTCCCTATCGTCTCTGTGGGCTCCCGTCAAGGTGGCATCTCCCTTTTGGGAAGGGGCATCGGCTTTTTGCTGCCGAGCGGGCAAACACGGCGCCCGGCCGCGGTGGGAGCATTCTTCATGACCCATCATTCATTTTTGTCTTGGCAAATCATGACCCGAGCAAGATGGCCGGCCGCCTTGGGCGAGACCATTGGGATTTTGTACATTCATATCCCAACGAAAAAATGACCCGGACGGGAAAATCCCATCCGGGTCGGATCGATTGACTGACCAAAAGATGAATTGATTGATAAAGAAACAATAATAAGAGGAAACAGCCGAAAAACGGAATGGCGAACCGAGGAAGCGATGAGATCATCGCAAGCGTCAGACCTTTTCGACGGAGAGGGTGACGGTCTCGCCGTTGATGTTCCACTCTTTTGCGAAGGTCAGGGGCTTGCCGTAGCAGACGGCGTCTCCCAGCACATCTCCGAGCAGGGCGGCTTCGTCCTTTTGGATGAGGGATTCCAGCTTCTCATTGCCGCACAGACCGACGCGGATGTGGTCGGTGACTTCAAAGCCGCTGTCTTTGCGCATGGTCTGGATCTTGGAGACCAGCTCTCTGACGAACCCCTCGTCGATGAGCGCGGGGGTGAGGTTGGTGTCCAGCACCAGCGTGATGCCGCGGTCGGTGTCGGAGACAAAGCCGTCGATCTTCACCGAGGAGATGAGCAGATCGTCGCGGGTCAGCACCGCCGCACTGCCGTCGGAAAGCGGCAGGGAGATGCTGCCGGTTTGGTTCAGTTCCGCCATGGCCTTCTGCCCGTCGATGGCGGCAAGGGCGGTCTTGATCTCGCCAAGCCAACGGCCGTATTTCGGGCCGACGGTCTTGAGCTGGGGCTTGAAGGCATAGGAGGTGAAGGCAGAGACATCGTCGGTGAGGACCACCTCATGCACATTGAGCTCCTCCGCGATGATGTCGCGGCAGAAGTCCGGCAGGGGCTTGTCTCCCTTGAGATACAGGCGTGCCAGCGGCTGGCGGGTCTTGACATTGGCGGCCTGGCGGCAGGCACGCCCGAGGATGACGGCGCGCAGCACCTCCTCCATGTCGGCCTCCAGTTCGGGGTCGATCCAGGCGTCACAGCAGGTGGGATAGTCGCACAGGTGTACACTTTCGGGGGCTTGCTTGTCCACCGAGCAGACCAGGTTGCGGTAGATCTCTTCCGCCATGAAGGGCACCATCGGCGCGGCCAGTTTGGCCAGAGTGACAAGGGTGGTATAAAGGGTCATATAGGCGTCGATCTTGTCCTGCTCCATGCCGCCGACCCAGTAGCGTTCACGGCAACGGCGGACATACCAGTTGCTGAGTTCGTCCACAAAATCGTCCAGCGCGTGGGCGGCTTCCGGAATGCGGTAGTTGCCCAGATGCCCGTCCACCGTGCGGACAAGAGAATGCAGGCGCGAGAGCAGCCACCTGTCCATGGCGCACATCCCGGCGGGGTCAAGGGTGCGGCCTACGGGGGAGAACCCGTCAATGTTGGCATACAGCACAAAGAAAGAGTAGGTGTTCCACAGGGTGCTCATGAACTTGCGCTGACCCTCAATCACGGCATCCTCGTGGAAGCGGTTGGGCAACCAGGGAGCAGAGTTGATATAGAAATACCAGCGGATGGCATCAGCACCGTATTTGTTCAGCGCGTCAAACGGGTCAACGGCGTTGCCCTTGGACTTGGACATTTTCTGCCCGTCTTTGTCCTGCACATGCCCCAGCACGATGACATTGCGGTAGGGTGCACGGTCAAAGAGCAGGGTGGAGATGGCCATCAGGGAATAGAACCACCCGCGGGTCTGGTCCACGGCCTCGGAGATGAAGTCTGCGGGGAATTGCTTTTCAAACAGGTCTTTGTTTTCAAAGGGATAGTGCCACTGGGCAAAAGGCATGGAGCCCGAGTCGAACCAGCAGTCGATGACCTCCGGCACACGCTTCATCTCGCCGCCGCATTCGGGGCAGACCAGCGTCACCTCGTCGATGTAGGGGCGGTGCAGTTCGATGTGTTCGGGACAGTTGCGGGACATGCGCCGCAACTCTTCCACCGAGCCGACGGCATGGCGGTGACCGCAGGCACATTCCCAGATGTTGAGGGGAGTGCCCCAATAACGGTTGCGGCTGATGCCCCAGTCCTGCACATTTTCCAGCCAACTGCCGAAGCGGCCGAAGCCGATGCCTTCGGGGATCCAGTTGACGGTGCGGTTGTTCTTCACCAGTTGATCCCGCACATCGGTCATGCGGATGAACCAACTGTCGCGGGCATAGTAGAGCAGGGGGGTGGAGCAGCGCCAGCAATGGGGATATTCATGCTCAAACACCGGGGCGGCATACAGCAACCCGCGCTCTTTGAGGTCGGCCAGCACTTCCGGGTCGGCCGCCTTGACGAACAGTCCGGCAAACCGCCCGGTTTCGGGGGTCATGCAGCCCTTGGCGTCCACCAGCTGCACAAATGGCAGGTCATACTTGCGGCCGGTGCGGGCGTCATCCTCACCGAAGGCGGGGGCGGTATGCACGATGCCGGTGCCGTCTTCCATTGTGACATAGTCGGCGCACACCACATACCAGGCGCGGCCGCTGGGCTTGGCAAAGTCATACAGCGGGCGGTAGTTGCGCCCCTCCAGCTCCGACCCCTTCATGCGGGCAAGCACGGGGCAGTCTTCTTTGAGGACCTTTTGCACCAGCGCTTCGGCCAGTATATACTTTTCGTCTCCCACCTGCACCTTCACATAGGTCTGGTCGGGGTTGACCGCCAGCGCAACGTTGGAGGGCAGCGTCCAGGGGGTGGTGGTCCATGCCAGATAGAAGGTGCCCGGCTCGTCTTCGGCGGGGAACTTCACAATGGCAGAGCGCTCTTTGACGGTCTTGTACCCCTGCGCCACTTCCTGCGTGGACAGCGGGGTGCCGCAGCGCGGGCAGTAGGGTACGATCTTGAAGCCCTTATACAAAAGCCCCATGTCCCAGATGCGCCGCAGGGCCCACCATTCGCTTTCGATATAGTCGTCGTGATAGGTGACATAGGGATGCTCCATGTCGGCCCAGAATCCCACCGTGCCGGAGAAGTCTTCCCACATGCCCTTGTATTTCCAGACGCTTTCCTTGCACTTCTGGATGAACGGCTCAAGTCCATAGCTTTCGATCTGGTCCTTGCCGTCCAGCCCCAGCAGTTTTTCCACTTCGATCTCCACGGGCAGGCCGTGGGTGTCCCAACCCGCCTTGCGCAGGACCTGCTCACCCTTCATGGTGTGATAGCGGGGAATCATGTCCTTGATGACGCGGGTCAGCACATGGCCGATGTGGGGCTTGCCGTTGGCGGTGGGGGGACCGTCATAAAAGGTGTAGTAGGGGGCATCCTTGCGTTGCTCGATGCTTTTTTCAAAAATGTGGGCGTCACGCCAGAAGCGCAGCGTTTCCTTTTCCCGTGCGGGAAAGTTCATGTCGGCGTTGACCTTGCTGTAAACAGACATTTCGGCTCCTTTACCATAACTCAAGAATCAAATGTACATATCTATTTCACAATAGTAATATTATACAAAGGTAAATCGGCTTTGTCAAGAAAAACGGCGCGATGCCTGTAAAAAGCGCGGGAAACGGGTTACATCTGATTTTTAAAAATAATTTTGTAATTGCTATTGACAATCACATGACCTTGTGATATACTGTCAACAGAAAGCAAAAAACACGAAAGGAGACACGACATGCAGTACAAATTGCCGGGTACGACCATTGAGACACGAGGGTACAGCCGGGACGTAGCCGACACGATACTCGAAAACATCTTTCAGTGCAAGGGCGTGGTCCTGTCGCAGGTCGCCGTGATGACGGGCGTGGAGCCGCATGACGTGCAGAACTGGGTCAAGCGGGGGTTTCTGGCACCGCCGCGGCACCGTCAGTACAGCCGCCGTCAGTTCACAAGGGTGGCCATCATCAACATGCTGCGCGAGACCATGCAGATCGACAGCATTCTGCGTCTGCTGGGGTATATCAACGGCGCGCTTGACGATGAAAGCGACGATGCCATAGACGACTGCGAACTCTATAATCTGTTTGTCAACCTGTTGGGGCGCATCGGCGAGCAGCTGCCCACCGAAGAAGAGCTTGGCCGCCGTTGCGACGAGGAGCTGGCACAGTTTACGGAACGCATTCCCGACAGCCGCCGCAGAGTCAAGGATGTGCTGATGGTCATGGTCTATGCCTATTTTTCCGCCAATGCCAAACGCAGGGTGGATATGCTGATGAAGGACATACGCGCCGCCACCTGATGACCTGTATGCAAAATCAAATTCAGACATTTTGATAAAAACCCCCCTTTATATCAATCAAAATTGAGACCCACCATATTTTTCGATGATACAAAGAATATGGAAGAAAGGATATGATTATGATAGAATGGTTCAACGCACTGGGGCTGACCGGGCAGATCTTTCTGTGCATCGCGCTGCCGGCCTCGGTCATCTTACTGATACAAATCGTGATGTCGCTGATCGGCCTGGGTCACGATGCAGACGCTGACACCTCCCTGCCGGATGACCAGTCTGCCGACGGCATCTTCGGGGATGATGTGCCCGACCATGCGCCGGATGTCTCTGCGGCCGACACGGCAGACCTGCAGTTCTTTTCCTTCCGCTCGGTGGTCGCGTTTCTGACGACTTTCGGCTGGATGGGTGTTTCCCTCTGCAACACCGGCCTGCACACAGCGGTCGTCACGGCGATCGCCTTTGCCTGCGGCGTTGTCATCATGCTGGCGGTCGCCCTGATGATGCGCGCCATCTACCGTTTGCAAAGCAACGGCACCGCAGACATCCGCGACGCGCTGGGTGTCTCTGCGACCGTTTATATGACCGTTCCCGCTGCCCGCGCGGGCAAGGGAAAAGTGAACCTGTTGTTGGCAGACAGCTATGTGGAGCGCGAGGCCGTCACCGACGAGACCGAACCGATGCCCTATGGCACAGAGGTGATCGTGGTGGGCATCGTTGGCGGCAACACCCTGTTGGTCGCCCGCAAAAAATGACCCCAAACAGCCGCAAATGCCCGCCCGCGCGAGTAAAATGAGGCAATTTCGCCTGCCACGTCCGGCAGACAAGACCCCCAAAACACCCCTTTCTTTGGCCTACTGCCCCGCGCGTGCCGGCAGAAATGCCAAAGAGCAAAAAATAAGTAAGCAACGAAATGCAAATAATTATTTACAAGCATACAAGGAGGATCAATCATGGGACCCGTAATCACATTCGTTGTCATTTTAGCTGTTGTGCTGTTTGCTCTCTTTTTGTGGGCATGCACCCGCTACCGCAAATGCCCTTCCGACAAGATCATGGTCATCTACGGTAAGGTGGGTAAAAACAGCGACGGCACCGCCCGCAGCTCCACCTGCATGCACGGCGGCGCGCGGTTCATCGTGCCCATCGTGCAGTCGGTTGAGTTTCTCGACCTGACCCCCATTTCCATCGCCGTGGACCTGCGCAACGCACTCTCCCGTCAGAACATCCGCATTGACGTGCCTTCCAGCTTTACGGTGGGTATCTCCACCGAGCCGGGCGTGATGCAGAACGCGGCAGAACGCCTGCTGGGGCTGAAGATGTCCGAAATCCAGGACCTGGCCAAAGACATCATTTTCGGTCAGCTTCGTCTGGTCATCGCCACCATGGAAATTGAAGAGATCAACACCGACCGAGACAAATTTTTGGAAGAAGTCAGCCGCAATGTGGAGACCGAGCTTAAAAAGATCGGTCTGCGCCTGATCAACGTCAACGTCACCGACATCAGCGACGAATCCGGTTATATCGCCGCCCTCGGCCGCGAGGCCGCCGCCAAGGCCATCAACGATGCCAAGAAGTCCGTTGCTGAAAAGAACCGCGATGGTGCCATCGGTGAAGCCAACGCCCAGATGGACCAGCGTATCAAGGTGTCTCAGGCAGATTCGATCGCCGTGCAGGGCGAAAACAGCGCCAAAGCCGAAATTTCCATGTCCAACGCTCAGTTGCGCGAAAAGCAGGCAGAAGCGTTGAAGATCGCCACCACCGCCGAGAAGATCCAGGCCGCCAAGGCCATGGAAGAGGCCTACGCCGCCGAGCAGGCCGCCGAGCAGGCGCGTAAGAGCAAGGAACAGGCCACGCTGGAAGCCGACATCATCGTGAAGGCCGAGATCGAAAAACGCCGCCTGGAACTGGAAGCCGAGGCGCAGGCCGAGCAGGTCCGTCGCCGTGCCAAGGGTGAAGCCGATGCCATTCATGCCAGAATGCAGGCAGAGGCAAACGGTATGCGCGAGATGCTGACCAAACAGGCAGAGGGCTTCGGTGAGCTGGTCAAATCCGCCGGCGGCACCGCCGACGAGGCGCTGCGCATGATGATTGCCGACAAGCTGGAAGACCTGATGAAGGTCCAGGTAGAAGCCATCAAGAACATCAAGATCGACCGCGTCACCGTCTGGGACAGCGGCTCCGGCAAGGACGGCAAGACCGCCACGGCAGATTTTCTGTCCGGCATGATGAAGAGCGTGCCCCCGCTGGGTGAAGTGTTCGAGCAAGCCGGCATGCAACTGCCTTCCATCTTGGGCAAAAAGAAGGATGCCGCAGGTGATGCTGTCGCCGACAACACAGTGTCGGAGACCACCGGCGAAGCCAACGCATGACCCCTTTGTATTACCCTAAAATCGCTTGAAAGCCGCAAACCCCTCCCCAAATTCCGCAAGAACAAGGGGAGGGGCGCTTTTTTGCCGCCAAAATCGTTTTGCCTCAAAAGAGAGGGCACGCCGATTGCGGGATGCCGGGTGTCTTGCGGACGCATCGGACAACACTGACAAAAAACGCGCCGTTTTTGCTTGCGTCGGCAAAAACAGCAGACGGCAGTTGACAAATCATGTGCGGTAGTATATACTGTAAGTGGGATCTTGTCTCAATACATACAGGAGGAAATGATTGTCATGAAAAGCATCATCAAAGCACTCCACGATCTGCCGATGTTGGCAAAAATCATTCTGGCGCTGCCTGCGCTGGATGTTGTGTGGGTGGTCTACCGTCTGCTGCGCAGTCTTGACAAAAACAATATTCTGGGCGTTGTCATCGCCGTCCTGGGTATTTTTGTCGGTCTGCCCTGGCTGTGGCTGGTGGACATCATCTGCATCGTGCTCAAAGGCGATGTCTGGTGGGTTGACTGAAAACGAAACGGCAAAAAGGGGAAGGAGAGCACGCCTTCCTCTTTTTTGCATCAAAAAAGCGCGAAAACATAACCTATATTGAAAAGAACGCTTGCCATTCCCCCCGCGCCGTCTCCTTTTATAAGACATATAAGACATCAAAAGGCGGAACCAACGCAGGCGCGCAAGTTACAAAAACCGACAATCAACAGACGGCGCCGCAAAATGCGCTTGCTTGTCACGCGCTCTCTCGGGAATAACGACCATTTTCGCGAAAAAATCGAATGGGAGTTGACAGCCCCCGCGTCTTTGGAGTATAATAAGATATCATCTCAAAAATTTATATAGAAGAGAAAGGAAATCACCATGAAGAAATACCTTGCGTTCTTCGACGGCCTGTCCAAACTCTACAAGATCCTGTTTGCCCTTCCCTTTGTGGATATTGCGTGGGCGATCTACCGCCTGCTGCGCACCCTCACAAAGGACAAGAAGGATGTGCTGGCCATCGTGACAGCCGCCCTCTTGATCGTGGTCGGGATTCCGTTCCTGTGGATCGTGGACATCGTCTGCCTGGCCATGGACAAACCCATTCTGTGGTTTGACTGACATTTACATCGGCAAAAGCCCCTTTTGCATGACGCAAAAGGGGCTTTTGCTTTTCGAAAAAGGAGCGAGCGGAATGCAACCGTCGTGGACGACCGTGCCGTGAACTTTGCCGCTGTCGGCACATGAAATGCCTGCGGCATGAAATTACGCCTGACGGCGAAGTGAGAAGTTATTTTCGTTATGTTGAAAAATGCCCGCCATTTTGCATTTTCACCGTAGGGGAGGATATCATCCTCGCGCCGCTTCTTTTGAGATGGCACACCTCATCCACCGCTTCGCGGTCCCCCTTCCC
>CAMGGT010000025.1 GCA_946055715.1 uncultured Clostridia bacterium
GTGGTATTGTGCGTAAAATGTCCGGTTTTATAATTGGAAATGTTTTGATTGAAAACAGCAAAAACAGAGGGTGTGACAGGGGGTCAGCGCGACGCTTCTGCTCGTCTGCGCACATGATCGGCAAGGGCGGTGCGGGTGTTTTGAAGCTGCCCCGTCATCACAAGCCGAAGCAACTCGTCCAGCAGGCGGCCGACGGCCTCGCCCGACGGTATGCCCAGGGCCAAAAGGTCTGCGCCGGTGAGGGCAAGGTCGCTTTTTTTGCAACAGGTACCTTCCGCCTGCCAGCGAGCAAAATCATATGCGTACTGCTGCGCGGCTTCGCCCGGCAAAAGACCGGCGGCCTGTGCCAGAAGGCATGCATCCGTGCAGACAGAAAGACCGTATTTGCCCAAAAGTGAGAGTTTTTCTGCTCTTCCCTGCCCGCCGACGGACAGCGTCTGTGCGACAGAAAGGATGGCCGCCGCCTCTTCTGCAGTGCTGCGGCTTTGGCGCAGTAACAGCAGGGTAACGGCAGGTGCGGAGGGCAAGCTTTGGGCAAACACCGCCGCCAGCCGCAGCGGCAGGCGCGCGGGCAATGCCGACACGACATCGGCCGACGCGCAGAACGCCTCTGCCGACAGGCACGGCCAGGCGGCAGACAGCAGGGGGGATGCGGCACGCAGTACCGGGGCGGCGAAGTCGGCGGTGAGCATTTTGTTCATCTCCCCGCAGATGCGCTCCCCCGAGACCATGGCCAGCCGCCCCCGTAGCTCCAGGGCGGCGGCAAGGGTCTGCTCTTCCACAAAAAAGCCCAGCACGGCGGCAAAGCGGGCGGCGCGCAGGATGCGCAGGGCATCTTCGGTAAACCGTCGGAGGGGGTCGCCCACCGCGCGGATGAGGCCGCGGCGCAGGTCTTCCCTGCCCCCGTAGAGGTCGATCAGTCCGTCGGAGGGCGCATATGCCATTGCGTTGACGGTAAAATCGCGGCGGGCGAGGTCGTCCGAAAGGTTGCCCGTGAAGGTGACTTCATCCGGGTGGCGGCCGTCTGTATAGGCACCGTCTACACGGTAGGTGGTGATCTCAAATGGTTGCCCATCCCGCATGACCGTCACCGTGCCGTGACGGATGCCGGTGTCGATGATGCGGTTATGGGTAAAGACGGCCTTGGTCTCGTCCGGTGTGGCGGAGGTGGTGATGTCCCAGTCGTGTACGGGGCGACCGAGCAGACTGTCGCGCACACAGCCGCCGACGGCATGCGCCGTGTAGCCCGCGGCGGCAAGCCGCGAAAGAATATCCGACACGGAAGCGGGCAGATGGATAACGGGCATGGGACACCTCCTTTTGATTTTGAATTCCGACTATGCGATCCGCTATGGGATCAACAGGCACCCCACCGCATCGGCATGCTTGCCGTCAGCGGAAAAGCCCGCAAATACACCGCTGCGTCAGCGGGCGTGCCACTCGCCCATACAGTAGGTTTCAAACCGACTCTCACCGACGGGGATCTCGTAGCACACATAGGGGATGACCGTGCGCTGTGCCACCAGATTCGTGTTGGGGACGGGCGTGATATATCCCGGCTTGCCCGCCATACCGCGGCATTCCGCAAGGCAGGTGGCCGCATCTGTGCGGAGGGTAGCGGCGGTTTGGGTGAGGGAGACGGAAAGGTCATTTCTCTCTTCGGACAGCGGTGCGGCAAACCCACAGTCGTAGGCACAGCAGGCGATGCTGCTCTCGACCGTGTGGCGGCGCAGATGCCCGTCTTCCGACGGGATGATCTCGGTGGTGACGCGCACGCCCGGAAAAGGCGACCAGACGGAAACCGCCTTGTCGTCTGTGACGGAAAAGGACTCGCATACGGTGCGCGAAAAGTAATGCCCGCCAATGCAGAAGCACAGCATGCTGTCGGGTGCGGCAAGCACAAGGTCACGATCCCCGCGCGACACGGAAAAGGCAAAATGGGCAGAGTAAGCGAATTTGGCATACTTTTCGGCCGACTTGGCCAGCCCGGGGCCGTTGCCCTGCCCGCCGCCGAGCAGGAGGGTATCTGTGCGGGTGCGCTGTGACAAAAGGCGTGCATGCGGCAGGGCGTGAAGGGAGGGCTGTGCGGGCAAGGGCAACTCAGGTGCCGAAAAGTAGGGATGGTCTGCCGGAAGCGCCAGCAGCAAAAACGCTTTGTATGCCCAGTAGGGACTGCCGGCAGCGTTGTATTGCTCTGACATGGTGAGATTGGGATACCCGTATCCGACCGTCAGCACGCCGCCGTTGTCCCACAGGGGCATGGAGAGAAAGTAGCGGAGGTTGCGGTTGATGACCCCTTTGACGACCCCGAACGGCAAAGCGTCCACCCCTGCAAAGACCAGCGCGGAAAAGAAGGCGATCTGTGCAAAGCGGTAGGTCTGCGAACGGCCATAGGCAACGGAGGCACCGTCCGGGTCGAAATAGCAGAGAAAATCGCGGGCGAACAGCGTGGCGCGCAGGCGGAAGCGGGCGGCGCCTTCGGGGTCTGCATCGGCCGCCGCCACGGAATAGAGCAGTCCGTAGTAGTGCATGCCGAAGGCCACATAGTAGTCGCGGGAAATGCCGTTGAGGCCGTCGGAATACCAGCCGTCACCCAGATAGCACCCCTCGATCAGTTCCATGTCTTCCCGCAGGCGGTCTTTGTCCCAGGCAAAGCCCAGACGGCGGAGCGCCACATTCATCAGCACGCGGAAGAAGCGCCAGTTGTTGTCGGGGATGGTGTGGCGGTTGATCTCAAAACAGAAGTCGGCAAACCGCCCTCGTGCGGCCTCATCCATGTCGGCCATGATAATATCGGGACACAGAATCATGCCTGCGGAGAGAGTGGCGTATTCCACAAACCGCTGGTCATAGTCCCGCATGTCCTCGCCCCAGTATTCGGGCGAGGCGGGGTCTGTTCCCGCGAGAAAAGCCCTGCGGTACACATCGCGGAAAAAGGTTTCGTCCGGGTCGCCCGCCCACAGCGAAAACAACCCCCACAGCACGCGCATAGCCCCCTCGTGCTCCTGAGAGACACGGGGATAGACCGCGCCCGACCCCAGCACCCGCAGGCGCGCGCCCATGGGTGAATAGTAGGGGCGAAGCGGTGCTGTCATGGTTTTGAGGACATTGGCATAATCCTCCCGGGAAAAGAGAGAAAACGAGTCAAACTGCAACTTCATGCGCTGCATCCTCCCGATATACATATTATTTTATTCATATTACTTTATTGATGATATTGCCGCTCGGTGGGGCAAAGTGTAAAATGCAAAAGCGTGCAGAAAACATGCCCGCTTGCACGCTTTATTCGCAGGCAACAGAGAAAGAAGCGAAGGGCAAGGGATGCCGTCAGACGACGAAGCCGCCGTTGGGAGAGAGCACCTGCCCGACCAGGAATGTGTCGTCCCGCGCGAGATAGAGCGCCAGCCGCGCGACCTCCTCCGGTGTGCCCATGCGGCCGAGGGGCGTCTCTTCGCAGAGGGCGGCGCGGGCATCGGGGGAAAGCGCGGCATTCATGTCCGTGTCGATGACGCCGGGGGCGATGCAGTTGACGCGGATGCCGGAAGGCGCCACTTCCTTTGCCAGCGCCTTGGTCATGCCGATGAGCGCCGCTTTGGTGGTGGAATACAGCACCTCACAGGAAGCCCCCACCATGCCCCAGACGGAAGAGACATTGAGAATGACCCCGCTTTTGGCGGCGATCATCTCGGGCAAAAGGGCGCGGATGTAGAAAAAGGCGGCACGCAGATTGGTGTTGACGGTCTGCTCCCAGAGTTCTGTGCTCACATCCTGAAACAACTGAAAAGAGGATATGCCCGCGCAATTGAGCAGGGCATATACGCGGCCGTTTTTGTTTGTGGCGGTGCGGACGGCCGCCGCCACCGCGCCCTCGTCGCACCCATCGGCACACAGGGCAAGCGCCCCCGTTTCGCGGGCGAGGGCCGCCGCGCGGTCATGAGAAGAAAGATAGGTGAAAGACACGCAGTAACCCGAAGCCGAAAAGGCACGCACCATGGCGGCGCCGATGCCCCGCGCACCGCCGGTGATAAAAACATGCTGTGACATAGACACTCCTTTGATCCTGCCGGTCTCTGCCGGCGATCTGCGATGAAGGGATGATGACCCTGCCGTGAAAAGCGCGGCAAAAATTGCGTATTATGAATACATATATGAAGCAACTACAGTATACTGTTTTTCCATGGGTATTGTCAAGAGAAAAGCGGCGGGATCCCGGCAAAAGCATCGGTTTCGGCCGAGACGTTTGACAAAAGGAGAAGAGGACAAGCCCGTCTTTTTCCCAGCCGGGGCAAAATCAAACAGATTTCGCTTGCTTTCGCGGGTGAAGCGCGGTATACTTGAAAGAGAAAAGGCGGCGGGTGGCAAACCCGCGCGATCATATGGAGGACGACTGTGCTGTACATACTGGACAACGACCCGTCACGGCTGCCGGAAATGCGGCGACTGCTGTTCCGCCTGAAGCTGTTTTCGGAAGGGATGACCTACGAAGAGGCGGGGCAGATCCCGCGCGAGAAGGCAGACGCGCTGATCTTGCTGCACCCGCGACAAGCGGGCGAGTCCTTTTGCGCTCTGCTCTCCTCGGTGCTTTCGGGTGTGCCCGTTGTCTGCTTCGGACAGGCGGAAGACCCCCTCCCCTTCTCTTGCGACCTGACATTTGCGGGAGATGAACGGCCGACCGAAATACTCTATGCCCTGCTGCGCCTGATGCTGGAAAGATCGGACAAGCGCCCGGACGAATTGCAGGTCGGCCCCGTATCCGACCATCTGCTGGAGCCCGCCCCGCGCGTGTTCGGCACGCCGGTGCATCTCTCGGCGACCCAGCGCATGATCCTGCGCTATCTCATGACCGTGGATCCCGACGGCGCACCGCTGAAAGAAGTGAAGCATTTTTGCCTGCGGCCGGGCAGCGAATGCACAGACGGCAACATTCCCGCCCATATCGGCCAGATCAACCGCATCTTCTTCCCCACCATGAAGTCAAGGTGCATCGAAAATGTCGGCGGACGGTATATGTTGTTTGGGAATAGTTATATTGCACAATAAAATAATTAGTTTATTGTGTATTTCGTACAGCTTTTTTCGTATTTGTTCACATATTGTTCATATCTCCGTTTTATACTATAAGTGTCAAGGAAAAGAAAAACCTCCGAGACAAACCAAAAATGAAAGGAGATGTTGTGTATGGTAAAACCGACCGCCAATGAATTGCGCTATCGCTATCGCATTGAACTGACCACCATGGCAGATGTGCGGGATTTTGTGTCCACCGCCTGCAAATGCAAGGGCAAGTTGCTTTTGTGTTCCGGCAAGGACTTTGAGATCAATGCACAGAGCATGCTGGGTGTGGTTCTGGCCAGAAAGCTGGACTGGAACGAACTGACGCTGGTCACGGAACATGATTATTACAACGAGTTTGAAAGATTCATCGTTGCGTGATCTTCTCCAAGGAAGTTATGCCGCACAGCGGTTGAAATAGATGCCCCGGCAATGTGGTGCGACAGCGCACAACAGAAGAACGGCGGTTGCAAATGCTTGTCATTTGCAACCGCCGCTCTTTCTCTTTTTGCCTGCTGTTTTTTTGAGATCATGCGCCCGGGTTCCCGCGCATCCGGCCGCTTTTTTCGGCCGTCAGAGAGCAAGCGACAGTGGTTTTGGCGTGTCTGCCGCTGCCGGTTCTTTATACACCGTCTTTCCGTCAAGGATGGTGGTGCGCACGCGCAGGTGACGGATGCGGTCGGGGGTGAGTGTGAGAGGAGAGGCGGAAAGCAGTACAAAATCTGCCTTTTTGCCCCATTCGAGAGAGCCGATCTCTTCGGCGCGACCGCACGCGGCCGCCCATGCAAGCGTCATACCCCGCAGGGCTTGCAAAACGGTGGGGGTCTGCACGGCGCGTGTCGCGGGTGAAAAGCCCCTGCCCTCAACGGCTGTGGCCAAAACCGACAACGGTGCGGAAAGCCCCGCAGGCAACCCCTGTGGGCTGATGATGACAGGGATGCCCCGCGCGCACAGACTGCGGACGCGCGGCGGTGGAAACAGCCCCTCTTCCGAAAGGTCTGCCGCACACACGCAAACCGAAAGCCCTGCGGCCGCAATGCCGTCCATGATGCTGTCTGGCAGGTCATGCCGCAGGCAGATCCTGTCTCTTCCGCTTCTTTTTGAATGGGCGCCGACATAGGCGGAAAGGGCCACCGCCACCGCCCTGTTACCTGCAGGCAACAGTTCCACGCATAGCCCCGCCTCGGCATAGCGGTGCAGTTGTGCGGTAAGCTGCAAAGCATAGGAGGGGTCGGTAGCGCGCTCTTCCGGCACGGGCAGGCGCACCGCCCCCATGCGCAATGCATCGTCTCCGAAGCCGGTGCAGATGCCCGCGGCCGCCAGGGATTCTGCCTGTTGGGAGCCGCCCTTTTCGGGCACAAAAAAGTCCACCGTCACCCGCGGAAGCGGCTCTTTCTCCGACAGGCGGCGTTGCAGGTCGCGCAGCGCCGCGGCATCCTCGTCTCCCATGGCAAAAACAGAGGTCACACCCCGGGCAAGCAGTCCTTCAAGGCCGCCCGTCTGCCCACTCTCTGCAGACAGGTGCAGGCCGTCTGCAAAGAAGCCGGGCAGGATGGCGCCGCCGTCCATGCGGCAGACCTCGGTGTCGGCATCCATGAGAAAACGCGCCTCGCGATAGTCGCCGACATACAGGATGCGGTCTTCTTCCGTGACCATGGCTTCCGCCACCTCGTCCCGCGGGTTGCAGGTGATGATCTCGCCGCCGTAGTAGAGTTTTTTGTGGAACATACTGCCCTCCCCTTCCCTTTTTGGCGAAAATATGTAGAAGACAGCGGGTTTATCCAGCTCGCAATTGTCCCTCCGTCAGCGGCCAAACCGAGATCAATTCAGGGTGAGGAAGCGTCTGCTTGCGTGTTGCAACCGCACCTGCAATACGGCAGAGTGTTGTGCTGGCTTTGGGAAAGCCAGGCCGATCTGTGTCGGCAAGCACATTCTTCACACCCGTGGCAAAAAATATGCAGAAAGATTGCGTTTTGCGTTTTTTTGTGTTACAATAGCCAAAAAACGAAAAGGGCGCCGCGCACCTCCGCGCGGCGATGAAAGATATGTATGATGTAAGTATTGTCGGCTGTGCCGACTATGAACCGGCGCACCTGCGGGCGGCGCTTTCGGAGGCGTTTGCGCCGTTTGGCGGTTTTTCTTTCGTGCGGGAAGGCATGACCGTGTGCATCAAGGCCAATCTGGTGCATGCAAGCAAGCCCGAACAGGCGGCGGTGACCCACCCCGCCCTTCTGGCGGAGCTGACCCGCCTGCTGGTGGAGTGCGGGGCGCGCGTGATCGTGGGCGACAGCCCCGGGGGGCTATACAATGCTTCTGCTCTGCGCGGCGTGTACCGCGCCTGCGGTATGGAGGCCGTGGAAGAAGCGGGCGGGACGCTCAACCACAATTTTGAGACCGAGACCGTGTCCTACCCCGACGGGGTGGTGGCCAAGGAGTTTCTGTTTACCTCCTGGATCAAAGAGGCAGACCTTGTCATTGATGCCTGCAAACTCAAGACCCACGGCATGATGGGCATGTCCGGCGCGGCAAAAAACCTGTTTGGTGTGGTGCCGGGGCTGACCAAACCCGAATATCACTATCGCTACCCCGACCATGCAGACTTCGCGCGTATGCTGGTGGACCTGGACGACTATGTGGCCCCTGCCTTTTCTGTCTGCGACGCGGTGGAGGGCATGGAGGGCAACGGCCCCACGGGTGGCACACCCCGCCACATCGGCTGTGTGATGGTCTCTCCCTCCCCCCACAAGCTGGACCTGCTGGCGGCGCGCCTCATCGGCCTTTCACCCAACGAGGTGCCCACGCTGATGGCGGCAAAAGAGCGCGGCTATCTGCCCGAGACGGCCGAGGAGCTGAGTGTTGCCGGGGATGTCGCGCCCTTTTTGCTCTCTGACTTTCAGAATGTGGGGCAGGAGCGCAAGCGCCTGTTTTGTGCGGAAGACTATCATGGGCTGAAGCGTGTGGCATGGAGCGTGGCAGAAAAGGTGCTTGCCGCCCGCCCGGATGTGCATAAG
This sequence comes from uncultured Clostridia bacterium, assembly GCA_946055715.1. GTDB lineage: Bacteria > Bacillota > Clostridia > Oscillospirales > CAG-272 > UBA1740. Next base: position 8,064 of record CAMGGT010000025.1, read on the forward strand.
GATATGTGCGTGGGGTGCGGAAAATGCCGCAACATGTGTCCGGCAGGTGCCATCGTATTGGAGAACGGAAAGGCAAGCATTCGCCGCTCGCGCTGTATCCGCTGTTTCTGC
>CAMGGT010000026.1 GCA_946055715.1 uncultured Clostridia bacterium
GGATGCATACTGTGTTCCGTTGTGGCTTCCACCGGTTGCGCTTCTTCTTAACCTGCTCGATCCACCGCAGAAAAGCGAAAAACCGCTTGCAAAACCGTGGTATCTGATGCTTGTTCCCGCGGTGGCGCTGGTCGTTCTGGTCTTCACCAATGACCTTCACCGCTTTGTGTTTTCTTTTCCCAAAGGACTGGAATTTGGCAACAAGATATACACCCGAGGGCCGGGCTACTTTCTCATTCTGCTGTGGATCACCGGGTTGTATGTCGGTTGTGGCATTCTGATGTATGTCAAATGCCGCATTTCTCATTGCCGCAAAAAAGCGTGGATCCCACTCACATTGTTTATTCTGTGCTTTGGCATCTCACTCGTCTGCGCAAAATGGGATCTCCCATATCTGAGAATGCCGGAAGCGGTCACCTTCAGCGTGGTCATTGTATGTGAGTCGCTTTTGCGCAGCGGTTTTGTCCCGACCAATGTCGACTACGCAAAGTTTTTTGATACGGCAGACATATCTGCCAGCATTGCGGATAAAGAGTTGCACATCGCTCTCCGTTCCAAAAACGCGCCCGCCCTTACGCAGGCGCAGGCACAGGCGGCGGCAGAAAGCGGCAAGATCCTTTTGAGCGAAGACACCGTTCTGCGCGCAAAGCCGATACGCGGCGGAGCGGTCTATTGGACAGAGGATCTGTCGGTCATCAACAGGATCAACGGTGAGCTTGCCGAGACAAACCAAACACTGTCCGAAGAGGGGGATCTGATCGCCGCCGAAAACCGGCTCAAAGAACAGCAGTCCAGAATAGAAGAGCAAAACAAACTCTACCGGGGCATATTCTCTGTGTTTCGCCCCCATCTGCAAAAGATCAAAGCGGCCTTTGCCAAAGCCAATACAGAAGAAGAAAAAGACAAGGCGCTTCGCATGGCGGTCGTGTACGGGGTATATCTGAAGCGGCGGAGCAATCTGGCCATGCTTGCAAAAGATGGAGAAGCCCGGTTTTCGGAACTTCTTTATTGCGTGCGCGAATCGACGGATGCACTCTCCTTTTACGGTGCGGCATCTTCGGTGGTGTGCGAGGGGGAGGGCGTATATCCGATCGGGCACATCACATTGCTGTATGAGTTTTTTGAGGCATGCATCGAGCATGCCCTGCCGGGGCTTTCTGCGTGTTTTGTCCGTTTGCAGGCACAGGGCACAGGGCTGTTCTGCCGCGTTGCGCTTGACCGCGCAACGGGACATCTTCAGGCCGACTGGCGCCAGAAAGAACGAAGCAAAGCGGGCGCAACGCTTTCGGTGGAAGAGCAGGACGAAACGCTGTATGTGACGCTGTCACTGGGCGGAGAGGAGGCCCGCGTATGACGGCTTTTATCGACTGCGGGGAAGTGCTGTTCCGCACGACCTTCTGCCTTCTGGCAACTGCGGGCATGCTTGGCGTGGTGTGCTTCGCTGTCGGCACCTCCTACAGACTGAAGCGCCGCCATGTTCTACCCGGCTTTGCGGCGGGTGTTGCGGCGTTGCTTTTTTTCTGCTTTTTGTTTGATGCGGTGCTCGTTCGTGACCTCGGCCGGGATCGCGGCGAGTTTGCACACTTTGCCTGCATGTTGCCGGCGTGGATCGCCGCGCCGGTCACGGCGGTGCTGCTTGCGGTGGTATGCGTGTGTTTTGCGCTTGTCATCAGAGAAAGAATGTCGACCCTGACGGCCATGTCTGTCAAAGAAGCCATTGCCGTTTTGCCCACGGGTCTGTGTTTTTATGACGCAACGGGGCGGCTGTTGCTGATGAACAGGCAGATCGACCTCGAATGCCGTATGCTGACGGGGCGACCGCTGCTGGACGGCACAGCGTTCTGGGCGGATATGTGCGAGGGCAGAACACTGCCCGGCATTGTCTGCGCCCGAAAGGGAAGCTCGGTGTTCGCCGAAAGCAAAGACGGCCGTGTGCACTGCTATAAGCGCATCACGCACGACTTTGACGGCAGAACCGTGTATGAACTGACGGAGACGGACATCAGCCGGGAATACATACTGAAAAAAACGCTGGAAGAAAAGAACAAGCAACTTCGCAGGATGAACGACGGCCTGCGCGCCTACGGCAAAAAGGTCACGCAACTCATAAAAGAACGGGAAACGCTGGCGGCGCGGGTAAAGGTGCATGACAGCATGGGCAGCCTGATCCTGACGACCAAAAAAGCGCTGTCGCAGGGCGACTGCGACAAAGAGACACTGATCGCCATGTGGGAGGATATCCTTTCTCTCATCTCCGCCCCCGAAGGAGAAGAAGACAAGTTTGCCGAGGCAGAAAAAACGGCCGCCAATGTCGGTGTGAAGATCTGCTATCGGGGGCCGCGCCCCCCAAAAGGGAGCAAAGCGGAAAAGATACTTTTTGCCGCCATGACCGAATGCATGACCAATACCGCCCGGCACGCAGACGGCGACGAGCTGACGGTCACGGTAACGGATGACTGCCCCTGCTTTTCGGCGGTTTTTGAAAACAACGGTCAACCGCCCAAGGGCAGGGTCAAAGAGGGCGGGGGGCTCTCGTCTCTACGCACGATGATCGAAACGGCGGGCGGCCACATGAAAACGGAAAGCGCCCCGCGCTTTCGCCTGACTGTCAGCATACCGAAGGAGGCAAAAACGAATGAATGACCGCATCAATGTGATGATCGTGGAAGACCAGGCCATGCCGCGGCAACTCTTCGAGACGATCCTTCTGTCATCACCGAAGTATCATCTGGCCATATCCATTGACAACGCCGCCATTGCCGACATCTGCTGTGTCAGGCACAAGATCGACTTGGTGCTGATGGATGTCGTGACCAAAAACGGCGCAAGCGGTCTGGCGGCTGCAGAGAAGATCAAGGCGCAGAACAAGCAGGTCAAGATCATCATTGTCACCAGCATGCCCGAATGCTCCTATGTGGAGCGCGCCCGCAAGATCGGCGTGGAAGGGTTCTGGTACAAGGATTTCAGCCGCGAGCCGATCCTGTCTCTTATGGAACGGGTGCTGAACGGCGAGCAGGTCTACCCGGATGAAAAGCCCACCGTCGCCCTGGGACTTGCAGACAGCGACGAGTTCACCGGCAGGGAACTGGAGGTTCTGCGGGAGATGACGGGTGGCTTTACCAATGCAGAGATTGCACAGCGGCTGGGCATTTCGCCCAATGTGGTGCGCAATCACATCATGAGCATGCTTGAAAAAACCGGCTTCAGAAGCCGCACGGAGCTGGCCGTGCGGGCAAGGGAGACCGGGCTTGTGATCCTGGAGAGAAAAGAGGAGGATTTCTGATCCATCGGGGCGGAAAACGCTCCTCCAAGTCAGCCGTCACGGTCAGCCGGAAAGGGGCATCGTGCCTGCCAAAAACGCAGGTGCGACAGCCCCTTTTTTTCTGCAAAAAAGGCAGAGGGGGTACAAATGTAACTCCCGCGCGCCTGCGTTTTATGGTATATATACAAGTGGATACCGGGCAGAGTCGGTCATTCCGGATGGCCCGGAAAACCGTGTGCCGAAAGGAGGAAAAGCAAATCATTGAAGAGAGTGGTGCTTGCCATCAGAAATACGCTGGTATGTGAAGCCGTGGAAAATGCATTGAAGCTGTCGGGCCTCTCGGTGCAAAAGTGCCTGTCGCAGCAGCCGTCGGGAGTTGCCGGGATGTGCGACACATTCTTTGCGGATATTTTGCTGATGGATGTCAACCGCATCACAGACAGTTCGTTTGAAACACGCATCGAGACGGCAAAGCGCGCCGAAAAACTGCGCCCGTCTCTCAAAGTCGGGCTTCTGTGCGACAATGTCTCCGACCCCGAGATCGCCTATAAAGTCAAACAGGCAAAGGAAGAAGGGACGATCGATGTGTTTTTTTACGAATCTGTGCCAACAGATTATCTGGCCGATATAGTGGACTCTTTGACGAATCCACCATCATTCAGTTGATCTTTCAATCAGGGCTCAATGCAAAACCACATCAAATAAAAGGGGAATGATTATGAAGAAAAAACGATTGCTTGTATTTGCCTTTCTTCTCGGGGTCGTACTGTGTTTTTCCATGACGGCGTGCGACAAAACACTGGAGCAGTTGCAAAACGCATACGGCGCTATCCTGGACGGTGGCGGGTTTGAAAAGGGCTCGTCACTTGTCACCGAAACCGTTGACACAACGGGCGAAAAGGGCAAGGAACTCCTCTCGCTGCTTGAAGAGCAGGCATACGACAAAGACGCGGCTGTTTCCATTTTTGAGATCTTTGTCTCAAAGGACGGCAAGGAAGTGCAGCCGAATGGGACGGTGAAGATCACCATCCCCGCACCCTTTGCAAGCGACAGCGGTTATGTCACCTTCCACATCAAAGACGACAACAGCGTGGAAGAACTGGCAACGACCTATGCGGACGGACTGATCTCCTTTGAAACAGATAGCTTTTCCTATTTCGTCGTGGCCGAGGCGGAGAAGTATTATATGCTGACGATCAACAATGCCGGCGGGTCGGGCGTGATCAGTTACAACGATGAAGAACAGCCCAACGGCTATCAGGCAGAATTGACCGAGGGGTCGAAAGTCACGCTGACCGCATCACCGTCAGAGGGGTACAAATTTGTGGGCTGGTTCGAGCCGGACGGAGCCGCAGTGACAACGCTGGTGTTGAAAGAAACGCCCGTATCGACTTCCGCTACATACGAGTTTACCATGCCCGCGGCAGAGTACACGGTATATGCCGTATTCGAAGAAGTGACAACCTACTCCTTCTCCGCGTTCATCGAAGGGGAAGGCGGCTATTTTGAGATCAACGGAGAAAACGGCGGCCGCGATTATTGGCTGGAAAAACTCAACAGCGGCGATACCGTATCTCTTAAAGTCGTTGCAAATGCGGGCTATGATTTCAAGGGCTGGTATGCCGCAACCGACATTCCCGAATTTATTTCGGCATCGGCTGAATATACCTTCACTGTTGGAAACGAAGATGTTTCCGTCACGGCGGTATTTGAGGCAAAAGTCACGGGACTGATTCTTGACGCTGCAAACGCCGGCTTCACCGAAGGCACAGCCACCTATACCATCGGCGACGAAAACAAACCGAATCCCGAATATGTCGTTGTCAGCGGTGCGACCGCCGCCGGGAACATCGCCCTTGTCAAAGACACCGACTATACGATCGACCTCGGGGGGCTCGATTTCGCAAAAGCGGGCACATACACGATTACTTACACCTATAGCAAAGATGCTACGATAAAGGATACTCTGACGGTCGAAGTCGTTGCGCCCAAGTATCTGTTCAACGCCGTCGTCGGAACTTCGGGCGGTTTGATCTACCAAAGCGACACAGAACTGCCCAACGGTTACGCCGGCGAACATGAGGAGGGCGAAACGGTCACGCTGAAGGCCATCGCCAATGAGGGTTACAAGTTTGCCGGCTGGTACACAAACACCGACACACCCGAACTGATTTCCGAAAACGCCGAACACACCTTTGTGGCGGGCAATTCCGATCAATATGTAACGGCAAGATTTGCGTTGGAAATACGTTTTTTGTGGAACGACAGTGCTAACGCAGGTTTCGACGACGAAAACAAATCGGCAACGGTAACGGTGGGCGACACAGTTTTGCCCGACCCCCAAGCGGTTATTATTTACGGTAACACGGTGGAAGGCGACATTGTTTTGCAATACGGCGTTGACTACACGATAGACCTTGGCGGGTTAGACTTCGCACAACCGGGAATTTACACGATAACCTACACCTACGCAAAAAACACAAGCAAGTACACGCAACTGACGATAACGGTGAATGAGGCGCAAGAACCCGTTGAAATTCATCTATCCTACGCCGGTTCGGCAGACCCCGTTAAGTACAACGGCGGACGCGCGGCGTACGTGTTTAAGTCGAGCATTCTGAACAACGGCGAAGCATGTGACATAAGCGCGCTTGGTTTGAACTACGAATGGCGCAACCACTTCACGCAAGAAGTTGTTGCGGCGGCAAGAGACGACACATGGGATGACGAGGCCGGCCATTTCCCGTCTCCGGCAGTCGTCGGCGTATACGACTTTGTGGTCTATATGCTGGAAGGCGAAACCAAGGTCGACCTTCTTACGCTCACAAGAACGATCGAAGTCAACCGGTTTGCTTTGGTTGACGGCACCGAGGGCCTGAGCGAATATACCTGCTATACCTTTATCGCAAAGGTGGGAGATCGCTATTTTGCGATGAGCAACCCCTTTGAAGGAAACAGTGAACGCGCAGCGATCGAGGTCTTCCCGGATGAAAATGGCATCATTTCTCTCGGAGAGCAGTACGAATATGTGTTCAGACCGTACGATTCTTATAAGGTGGCAGACAACGGTCTGACGAAGTACCGTCTCAGAACGGGTATGGGACTGAACAGAACGGGAAATCTCATTCTTTGGGATACCGGCCACATCGAGTACAATACATCGGTCAGCGCGGATTATACGGTTACCTTTACCTTTGGCGAAGACAGCACCGCCACGGTCCATGCGCCGTATTGCGGCGGAACGCTTCGCCTTGTGTATGACGAAACGACAGACAGCTATCTGTTCACCGCCAAGAGTGCGAATGAAGACGAAAGACCCTCTTACCCGGTCTATCTTTACGGTGAATATGTGGAAGTCGTCGAACCGACCGAAACCTACGATTTTTACAACAAGTTGAGCAAGGCCTACGACGGCGAAGCGGTTTCTTTCAACATCTACAAAGATGTGTACATCTGCACCGAAAATGGCGATTTGTCAAGCTTGCTTAAGATGGAAATGGGCAGATTCGTGTGGACGGATCTGAAATTCAATCTCATTTCCGTCGGCGAGGTCGGCGAGGACGGAATGACCGTCACCGGTCCTTCCGATGTCGGACAATATCAGCTTGTCTTCCAGACGCTGGAAAAGGGTGAGGAAGGCATGGTTTGGACGGATAAAGCCATTCTGCACGCATTTGAGATCTACGAAGCTACAACCGAAATCTGACAAACACAAAACGGGGCGGTTGCCGATGCACCAAAGAGTGCATTGGCAACCGCCTTTTCGTTTTGGCCTTTTCTGCGGCCGCATTGCGCTTTGCTTTACGGTCGCTACTCGTCCCGCCAGTCGGCAGCGAAGAGAAGCTGGGGTGTTTCTATGTCCGGCGGCAGAGAAAAGGCAAGATTATCCCGCGCAAGCAGGATCCGCTCGGTATCGTCAGAGACGGGTAGCGGGAGCGGATGGTCGGGAGACGGGCCATGTGCCGGGATGATGACCGTGCGTGAGCGTGCAAGCACCTCTGAACCGGCAACAAAAGCGGGTGTCTCCGGCATGGTGGCAGACAGCACCGTCAGCCATTCGCCGCCCATGTCGACCGAGCAGGCAAAGGCCTCTTTACGCGAGGCGGTGAGCGCCTCCGGCCACAGAAACAGCAGCATGTCTTCCGAGAGGGCGGACACCTCGCCCTCCGGCAGCATTTCTACCGATGTATGAAAGGCAGAGACGGTGCGGGTGATGCGTTCTGCCTCCGCTTTGTCGGTGGAGGCGGGGATGTAGACGGTGGCAACACGCACTTGTGTCAGCAACCGTTCCAGCCAGGCAAGGGAGGTGTTTTGGTGCGTATGCGCCAGCACCAGTCCGTCAAGGTCAGACACCCGTTCTTGCATCAGCAGTTCCGTTTGCGCACGGGCGGCGGAAGTGGTGCCGCTGCAGGTCAGGATGAGATATTTTTCCGATGGGCGAGAGAGCAGCAGCGCATCACTGCTTTTGTAGGAAGAGTAATGGACATATTCTGCCCGGTTGGCCTGCATGTTGGTATAGAGAGCGGCGCCCGCGGCAAAAACAAAGAACAGCGCCACCGCCGAAAGAGAGGCGGCAAACAGACGCTTCGGCCCGAACAGCAACACAAGCAACGCCAGCACCAGACATACGATGGCCAAAACGATGACGGGCTTGTTCAGAAACAGCGTCTCATGCGGGAGACTTGCGCCGTATTCCGCTACCGACAGCACGATCTCGCCCCACTTCTGCGCCAGAAAACACACAAAGTCGCCCAGCAGTGGAATCCACCCGACAAGGGGCAGGCAAAGGCCGAAGAAGAGGCAACTTTCGACCATTGGTGCCAACACCAGATTGGCGGGCAGAGATACGGCGGATACTCGCCCGAAGCAGACCGCCACGGGCAGGAGTGT
>CAMGGT010000027.1 GCA_946055715.1 uncultured Clostridia bacterium
GAGGGCTATACCTTCTCCGGCTCGGATCAGAATGTCACGGTCATAGGCCGCGAGCCCATCATTGTCAAGTGTTCGTACATTCCCGCCGAACACACGCTGACCTACCGCGTCAACGGAGAAGAGTACGCTACCTTTACCGTGCCAGTGGGCGAGCCCCTGCCCGCGCCCGAACAAGAGCCGCAGACCGAGCTGCCCTTCCGTGGCTGGACGCCGCTGCCGCACCTTATGCCCCACCACGACCTGGTGGCAGATGCCGTCATCGGTGTCAACTACACCGTGGTATTCCTTGCCGGCGGTGTGAAACTGGCAGAATATGTCCTGCCGGAAGGCGCGGCTGTGACCGCACCCGAAGTGCCGGAGCGCAGCGGCTACACATTTGAGGGCTGGGACACCCTGCCCGAAACCGCTGTGGCGGATGTCGTCTGCACCGCCAAATATAAACCCAATACCTACACCGTCACCTTTGTCGTGGACGGCGAGCCCTATGCGACCCTGCCCACTGTGTTCGGCCGTGCGGTTGAACTGCCCGATGCACCCGAAGTGGTCGACATGACCTTCATCGGTTGGGAAAACCTGCCGGATGTCATGCCCGCAGAGGATGTGACGGTGACCGCCTGCTTCACCCCCACCCTGTATACGCTGACCTTTGTGGCCGGGGATGAGACTGTTACCACCCTCCGCCTGGCACGCGGCGAAACCATCGAAGCACCTGCCGCACCCGAGAAGGAAGGCATGCGTTGCCTCGGTTGGTCTGAATTGCCCGCCGCCATGCCCGGTGAAGACTTGACGGTGATCGCCGCCTATGAAGAGATCCCGGCAGAGCCGGAGGTCGTCTTGGAAGAGACGCCCGTCGAAGAACCCGCCGAGGAGCCGGCGGAAGAAACCCCCGCCGAAGAACCCGCCGAAGAACCGGCGGAAGAGACGCCCGCCGAAGAACCCGCCGAGGAGCCGGTGGAAGAAACACCCGCCGAAGAACCTGCCGAGGAGCCGGTGGAAGAGACACCCGCAGAAGAGCCCGCGCCCACCTTCTACACCGTGCTGTATACGGTGGACGGCGAACCTTATGCCACCTACGAACTGCTGGCCGGCGAAGAGATCCCCACGCCCGACGAACCCAATACAGACCATGTCTTTGTTGGTTGGGCAGATCATCCCGCCCTCATGCCCGAACAGGATATTACCGTGGCAGCCCTGTTCCGCACCGAATACACCATTACCTTTGTCTGTGATGGTGCCGTTGTCGCGACATACACCGTCAGAGAAGGAGATCCCATTCCCGTACCCGAAGCGCCCGCCAAGGCCGGATTCGTCTTTGTGGGTTGGGAGCTTCCTGATGAGATCGCCATGCGCGACCTCGTCTGCCCGGCCGACTTTGCGGCTGTGTTCCACACCGCCACATTCATGGTAGAGCAGAATGTCTACGCCGTCTATCAGGTGGCGGAGGGCGAACCGGTGCCTGTGCCGGAAGCCCCCGATAGCATGATGTTCGCCGGCTGGCAGAATCTGCCCGAGGTCATGCCCGCCGAAGACATCACCGTTGCCGCCGCCATGGCCGAGTGCGTCACCATCCGCTTCACGGCAGACGATGCCGAAGTGGCGGCCTTCTGCCTGAGAGCCGGCGACCCCGTCACGGCACCCGTCGCACCCGAAAAAGAAGGGTATGACTTTACGGGCTGGGCCAACCTGCCCGAAACCGCACACAGAGACATTGATTGTGCTGCCACCTATGTGCCGCATGTCTACCGGCTGACCCTCACGGTGGACGGAGATGTGTTTGCAGAAGCCGCCGTGCCGTTTGGCGCGTCGGTGCAGGCACCCGACAGCCCCGTGTTTGACGACGGCCGCATCTTTGACGGTTGGGATCATCTGCCCGCCACCATGCCTGCGGCGGATGTGGCGGTCGCCGCGCTGTATCACCGCGATGATGACCAAGACGGCACGGATGCTCGCTACAACGTCATCTTCATGGTCAATGACATCGTCTATGCTACCACCACCGCACCTGCCGGCTATCACTTTGAAGCATTGCCGGACGCCCCTGTTGTGCCCGACATGACATTTGTGGAGTGGGAGAGCATGCCCGAGGTCATGCCCGCAAACGACCTTGTTGTCTATGCCAGACTGCAACCCGTGATGCACAACATGCAGTTCGTGCTGGATGATGAAGTCTTCTCTGAGATCAAACTGACGGCCGGCACCGCTGTCACGCCGCCCGATGTGCCCGAAAAAGAAGGGTATGACTTCACCGGCTGGGGCGACATGCCGTTGCGGATGGGCAACGGTGATATGGTGGTCTACGGCAGTTATGTGCCGCACACCCACACCGTGCGCTTCATGGTGGGCAAAAAGATCTATGCCACCGCCACCTGCACATTCGGCCAACCCATCGAGCTGCCGGCAGATCCGACTATGCCCAAGCGTACCTTTGTCCGTTGGGAAGACCTGCCTGCCACCATGCCCGACTGCGACATCAAACTGCAGGCCGTCTTTGTCTGCGAATTCCGGGTCAGCTACTATGTTGACGGGGAACTGTTGCATGAGGACCGCCTGGCACCCAAGAGCCGCATCCTCCCGCCGGAAGCTCCCGTGCGGTATGGCTATACCTTCTCCGGCTGGAGCGACTATCCCGCAAAGATGAAGCACGAGCCCCTCTCCATCTACGGCAGCTTTGTACCCAATGTACACACCGTTACCTATATGGCGGGCGGCGAAGTCTTCCATACAGAACAGCTTGCCTTCGGCGCTGTGCTTGAGTTGCCTACAGCACCCGCTTTGGAAGGCCGCCTCTTCTCCGACTGGGGCGTGACTCCCACGACCATGCCCGACGAGGACATCACGCTCACGGCCAACTACAAGCCGTTGCTCTATAAGGCCATCTTCCTGCTGGACGATGTACGGCTTGACGAGGCCATGATCGAATACGGTGCGCCCGTTACCTGCCCGGCAGTGCCGCGCAAGATCGGATACACCTTCAGCGGTTGGACCGACCTGCCCGAGACCATGCCCGCCGCCCCGATCACCCTTGTCGGCCAGTACACCATCAATCGCCACAAGGTCAGCTATCTCAGCGGCGATGACTTGTTCCTGGAACAGGAATACAACTATGGCGAAAGCATTGTCGCACCCATGGAAGAGCCGGTCTCCAAGAAGAGAAAATACCTCTTCAGCACCTGGGACAGCGAGCCCGCCGTCATGGCAGACGAAGACATTGCCGTGCATGCCGTCTTTGAAAAAGAAAGCATTGTCAGAAAGCGCATGCGCACCGTCACCTTCAAGGTGGACGGCAAGAAGGTCGCCGAAGAGACGCTGTTGCCCGGCCGCGTGATCGCCCTGCCGCAACAGCCCGAGAAGCGGTATATGAACTTTGCCGGTTGGGAGAATCTGCCCGAAGACGGCAAAATGACCGAACAGAACCTGGTTTGCATCGCCGCCTTCAAGCCCATTGTCTGCACCGCCACCTTCATGCTGGACGGCGATGTGTACTACAAAGTGGAGTTGGTCGCAAACGAGAAGCTCTGCCCGCCCACCAGCCCCGAGCGTGAAGGCATGATCTTTGTCGGATGGGATAACCTGCCCGATGTCATGCCTCCCTATGACTTCATTGCCACCGCCCGCTATGAAAAGCGCAAATACAAGATCGTCTACTATGTGGACAACGCCGTGTTTGCCGAGGAGAGCTATCCTTGGGGCGAGACGGTCACCCCGCAGCAACTGCCCGACACGACCGACAAGATCTTCGAGGGGTGGGACCATCTGCCCGCCGTCATGCCCATGCATGATGTGCCGCAGGTCAACGCCCGCTTCCATTACCGCGACTTCAAGATCACCTATGTCATCAACAGCATTCCCGTCACCTACAGCATGGTGCCCTGCCACAGCAAGATCACGCCTCCGTCTGTTGCACCTCGCGACGGCAAGGTCATTGTCGGCTGGGTAAACATGCCCGAAGACGGTCTGATGCCCGCTTATGACATCGTGGTGGAAGCCGTCTGGGGCAATGCCGAGGACCTCAACAAAAAGGATAAGAAAACCGACAAGAAGTCCAGGCGCGCACAGAAAAAAGCCGAAAAAGAAGCAAAGAAAGCCGCCAGAAAGGCAAAGAAAGACAATGCCGATATGAAGAAGGCCATTGCTTCCGGCGCTGATGAGGAAATCAGACGCAGAATGCTAAAACTCATGAGATAATCAGGTCCCCCTTGCGCCTTTTGCCATCCGGCAAAAGGCGCAAGCAATGCGACCTGTCGGGGCAAAGACGCCCCGTGAAAGGAGAAATCATGCCTGTGACCCTTCAGCTTCGCCCCACCCCTGCGTTTTCGGACGATGCCTTGCAAAAAGCATTTGAGGCACCCCTGTGTGCCTATGGCAGGGTCAACTGCCACAGCGAACTGTGCGGCTCCGGCGCGTTTCTGTATCTGCTGCTCCGCTTCCGCCATGACCCCACGCTGACCTTTGCAGACGGCACATCGGTGCGCGCACGCATTCTGGCACATGTCCGCACGCTCATCATGCCCGGGCACGAGCCGGGCATGTGCGCCGGACCCTACTGGGGCTATCCGCTCACCGCCGCCGCCCTTACCGTTCTGCGCAAGACCCCCTCGCTCTGGTCAGTGCTGAACGAAGAAGAGCAGGGCAAAGCAGACGACATCATGCGTTGTTTTGCCATCCAGTGCGCATGGGCTACCAACGACTGCAACGACTTCTGGACCGGCCCGGAACTGGTGGGCAACTACCGCAAGGGCTGGAATCCCAACCACCGTTCCCCCGGTGTTTTGCCCATTATGTTTGCCGTTTCGTATTTCGGCGATGCCGACTATGTTGACCGGCTGTTGGTCGACTTTGATTATGACAGTTTCACCGCGCACCTTCGGGAGATCGGCTTCACCTCCGCGCTTGCCACCGTTACCTGTGCGGGCAAGCAACTGATGGAGGAGGGGGGCGACTGCTTCCTTTTGGCAGACGGCTCGCCCGCCGGCCATGGCGAAGGCATCCGCCACCCGTATGTCTACCGCGGCATTCCGCTGGCAGACACCACCGGCCTGTTGAACGAAATTCTGTTGCAGAACTGTGGTGGCGGCAAGGTCACAAATGAGGTCTTCGACCCCTGTGGCAACCGCATTGCCTACCTCATGGAGGGTTCTTCTCCCATGCTGGGCGAGGAGGGGATGATGACGGAATTTGTCTCCCACGATGCCAAGGGCATGCGGTCCGACATCTCCTATTGCAGCGCCAACTTCTGCATTCTCGTCCCCGTGCTGGCCGCCGCGGCAGAACTGGGACTTTGGACGCCAACGGAAGAAAGAAACGAAAAGGCCGCCCGCCTCACCGCCATCAGCACCATTGATTTTCTGTACAAGATGCAACATGGCTACTATTCTTTCTCACACGGAAAAGGCCGTCCCACAAACGAAAAGACAGCGCCGCACGGCGTGTATCCCTTTGCGAAAGATATGTGGTATGCCTATTTTGCCTGAAAAACAGAGCAGAGAGGAGCAAATTATGTCACAGCAGAATTCCGGTGACATGCCAAAAGAGGACATTGTCATCGAAGAAGAACAAGAAAAGGCACAGACCGCTCGCCTCGGTGGGCACATCCACATCCTCGGCATGTCGCTTTATGTCATTGCCGCCCTTGTGTATGTGTGCGTTTCCATTTTTGTACCGGCCATGTGGGCCCGACTGTGGGTGGTGTTCCTTGCGGTGCCGGTGATCGATTCCATTCCGCAGGCAATCATCACGCGCCGCGCCAGCGCCTTCAACTTTTCTGTGCTGGTGGTCTTCGTCTATCTGACGGTCGGTATGTTCTGCGGCATCTGGCACCCCACCTGGCTGATGTTTCTGGCCATTCCCATCTGGTCGTGGCTGATGCACGGTGCCAAGTTCTTTGAGATCAGGTAACTTTTTCTGCATGTAAGTCAGTTTTGCCTGCGACGGTCGCCGTTTTGCGGCCATCGGCGCACACGCATATTTTCTGTCCCCAAAAACAAAGAAGGAGGAGCGGTATGGCTCTGAAACAGAAGGAAGACGACCGGCAGATCACCTACAACGACCAGAGCATCTCCTCCCTCAAAGGGGCAGACCGGGTGCGCCGCCGCCCCGCCGTCATCTTCGGTTCCGACGGTCTGGAGGGGTGCGAGCACTCTTTTTTTGAGATTTTGGCCAATTCGGTCGACGAGGCAAGAGAGGGCTACGGCGACCGCATCATCGTTACCGTCCGCCAAGACCTGTCCATTGAAGTGGAGGACTTTGGCCGCGGTGTGCCGCTGGGCTATAACGAGCGTGAAAAACGCTATAACTGGGAACTGGTCTTCTGCGAACTGTACGCCGGCGGCAAATACAACAACAACGGCGAAGATGCCGTCTACCAGTATTCCCTGGGGCTGAACGGCCTCGGTGCCTGCGCCACCCAGTATTCCTCGGAATATATGCATGTCAGATCCTACAATGGCACGCAACTTTCAGAGATCGACTTTGTCGCCGGTGCCCCCAAGGGCAAACTGCGCGTGCGGGACCTCACCCCGGCCGACAAAAAGCGCCGCGGCACCGTCATCCGGTGGAAGCCGGATATGCAGGTGTTCACCGACATACACATCCCGCGCGAATTTTATGAAGATACCCTGCGCCGCCAGGCCATCGTCAATGGCGGTCTGACCTTCCGCTTCCGCTATGAGGAGGAAGGCGGCGCGTTTACGGAAGCCACATATTGCTATCCCGGTGGTATTGCCGACTATATGAAAGAGACGGCGGCAGATACCTCCACCACCGAGCCCGTGCTGTGGGAGCTGGAAACCAAGGGGCGCGACCGTGAGGACAAGCCCGAATACAGATTGCACGCCGAGGTCGCATTTTGCGGCGTAAAAGGCGGGGGTTCCTGCGAATATTACCACAATTCCAGTTATCTGGAATACGGCGGCTCACCCGACAAGGCCGTGCGCGCCGGGTTTACCTATGCTTTGGATAAATATATCCGCGCCCGCGGAAAATATAATAAAACAGAAGCAAAGATCACTTTTCCCGACATTGCGGAAAGTTTGTTTGTCATTGTCAGCTCCGCCTCCACCGAAACCTCCTATGAAAATCAGACCAAAAAAGCCATCACCAATGTTTTTATCACCAAGGCGCTGACCGAGTTCATCAAAAACCGCCTGGAAGTCTGGCTGGCAGAAAACCCCACCCAGGCCGACACGTTTGCCTCGCAGGTGTTGCTGAACAAGCGCAGCCGCGAGCAGGCAGAGCGCACACGCATCGATGTCAAAAAGAAGCTCTCCGGCGGCATGGACATGGCCAACCGGGTGGAAAAATTTGTGGCCTGCCGTTCCCGCGATGCAAGCAGGCGGGAACTCTATATCGTGGAGGGTGACTCGGCGCTGACCTCCTGCAAACTGGGCAGAGATGCCGAGTTTCAGGCCATTATTCCCGTCCGCGGCAAGACCCTCAACTGCATGAAAAGCAACTATGCCACCATCTTCAAAAGCGAGATCATTGTGGACTTGCTTCGCGTCATCGGCTGTGGGGTAGAGCTTGACAAGGACGCCAAGGTCAAAGGCGAGTTGCCCCCTTTCGACATGGCGTCTCTGCGCTGGAGCAAGATCATCATCTGCACCGATGCAGACGAAGACGGCTTCCAGATCCGCACCCTGCTGCTCACCCTGTTTTACCGCTTGCTGCCTTCGCTGCTTAAGGCAGAAAAGGTCTTTATTGCCGAGTCACCGCTGTTTGAGATCACCGCCGGCAACAAAACCTATTTTGCCTACAACGAAGCCGAAAAGGTCGAGATCCTCCGCAAACTGGGCGACAAGAAGTATACCCTGCAACGCTCCAAGGGCCTTGGCGAAAACGAGCCGGAAATGATGTGGCAGACCACCATGAACCCCGCCACACGCCGCCTCATCGCCGTAGTACCTGCCGACGAGCGCGAAACCGAACAGATATTTGAAACTTTGCTGGGAAACGCGCTCCCTGCCCGCAAAAAATTCATTGCCGAAAATGCCCACCGCTATGCGGCGCAGGCAGATGTCTGAATGTCCCTTTATCAAATCTGCCGCACAGCGGCATCCACAGGAGATAAATATGAGTCAACCTCTGCACAAACTTGCACACTTCGGCGGGGTCAAAGGCCCCGTTCTCACCATTGTCATGGATGGCGTG
>CAMGGT010000028.1 GCA_946055715.1 uncultured Clostridia bacterium
CTCTTCAATATTGCCCCCGCGGATGACCTGCGTGATCTCCACGCCGAATTTGCGGGCAAACTCCCAGTCGCGCTGGTCGTGGGCGGGCACGGCCATGATGGCACCGGTGCCGTACCCCATCATGACATAGTCGGAGATGAAGATGGGCACTTCCCGTCCCGTGACGGGGTTGACGGCACACAGGCCCTCGACCATCACGCCGGTCTTGTCTTTGGTCAGTTGGGTGCGTTCAAACTCTGTTTTGCGTGCGCACTCCTCGCGGTAGGCGCGCACGGCCTCCGGGTTGGTGATCCTGTCTGCATACTTTTCAAGCAGGGGATGTTCGGGCGCCATGACCATGAAGGTCACGCCGAACAGGGTGTCAGGGCGGGTGGTGTAGATGCGCAGTTTCTCGGGCAGGCCGGAGAGGGCAAAGTCCACGAATGCGCCGGTGGAACGGCCGATCCAGTTTTCCTGCTGCATTTTGATGTTGGGCAGATAGTCGACTTTATCAAGCCCCTCCAGCAGTTTGTCGGCATAGGCGGTGATGCGCAGGTACCACACATCCTTGGTCTTCTGCACGATGTCGGAGTGACAGACATCGCATTTGCCCCCCTGGGAATCCTCGTTTGACAGTACCACCTTGCAGTTGGGGCAATAGTTGACCTGTGCACGGTCACGGAAGACCAGGCCGTGTTCAAACATCTGCAAAAAGATCCATTGCGTCCACTTGTAATACCCTTCATCGGTGGTATCCACCACACGGCTCCAGTCAAAGGAGAAGCCCGTGCGTTTGAGCTGTTCGGTAAAGTGATGTATGTTGCGGTCGGTCACCACGCGGGGGTGGGTGCCGGTCTTGATGGCATAGTTTTCAGCGGGCAGACCGAAGGCGTCAAACCCGATGGGAAACAGGACATTATAGCCCTGCATGCGGCGTTTGCGGGCCAGCACTTCCAGCCCGGCATAGGCCTTGATGTGCCCCACATGCATGCCCGCGCCGCTGGGATAGGGAAACTCGACCAGGGCATAGAATTTGGGCTTTGCAGAATGGTCATCGGCAGAGAAGAGGCCGGCTTGCGCCCACTTCTGCTGCCATTTGGGTTCGATGACAGAAAAATCGTGCTTCATAATATGTTGTTCCTCTTATATAGAAACTACAAATCACAGACAGCGGAAAGGGGCGTTATGGTTCGGAAAAGGTCACATCCAGCTTGTTCTCTTCTCCCAGCAGGCGTTCCAGACGGTAGTATTCACGGGATTCGCGGTCAAAGATGTGCACCAGCACAGAACCGAAATCGACCAAAATCCATGCGGCGCCGTCATGCCCTTCCACGCGGGCGGCATTGATGCCGGACAGCGACATTTCGTAGACGATGTCATCCGAGAGTGCCTTGACATGGGTGGAAGAACGCCCAGTGCAGACCACAAACAGATCCGCGATGACGGTGCGCTCTGCGGTGCGGTACACTTCGATGTCGATGCCCTGCTTTTTCCAGAGCATCTCGGCCATATAGCGCGCCAGCTCTTCCGGCGCGGCGGCGGTGAGGTCGGGGCGAGTGGGAGTGTTTTCTTGCATATCGATATTCCTTTCGGGGTGAATTGAGAAATAAAACTTATAAATGAAGAAAAGGGTGACAGCGAAAATCCGGTGCTGTGCAATTCAGTATGCGCTGCTTTTCGTCCTGCTTGCTCCTTCCACCGCTGCGCGGTCCCCCTCCCTCCCGGAGGGAGGCAGTCGTGGGGTGATCGGCACAGACGGTTCATGCTTGCGCATAAAAGATGCTGTTACAAACAAAACAGCTCCGTGGCGGTGCGAAGGAAAAATACGAATGCAGTTGGGGGATGCGTCAGGGCTTTGGTGCGTCTTCGGGGAGGAGGGGCGCGCCGTCCTCTGCGGCGGGGGCATCATACACCTTTCGGATGAAGGGACATTCGGCATTGCGGAACAGGTACTGCGGGTCAAAGTCGCCACAGCGGGGAAAGAGCGCCGTTTGGGCTTGCGCCCCGGCGCGGCAGGCGGCGTAATACCACAGCCCCGCGTCTCCCTTCTCGCGCACGGCGCGGCCGGAAAGGGTCATGATCGACAGGCGCGGCGTGCCCGTGTGGGTGAAGTAATGCCAGCACACGCGAAGCCGCCGCGAAAGCGGCAGGTCTGTCACAGGGCTGTCGGAAAAGCGGCGGATGAGGGTCACCGCCCTGCCCGGCGACATGGCGGTGCGGGCGGCGCGAAAATAGGCGGCAAGAAAGCGTTTGTGTACCTCCAGGCGGTCAAGATCGCCGTTGGCATACCCGGCGCGATGGCGCAGATAGGCAACCGAAGAAATGCCGTCCAGTTTTCTTGTTCCGGCCTGCAGGGTGACCTGCCCGCCGGTGACGGGGTGGGTGAAGGTAAAGTCCGCAGGCAGTTCCATTTCCACCCCGCCCACAACATCCACCGCCTCTGCCACATCCTCGTAGGTGACGGAAATGTAGCCGTCCAGCCGCACGCCCATGGCCTGCGAGACCGTCTCGGTCAGGCGGTGCATGGCGGCCTGGCGTGCGCCGGGCTGTTGTTCCGCTTCATAAAGCGCGGGATAGATCTGGTTGATCTTGTTCTGATGAAAGCCGGAGCGGAAGTAGGTATCGCGGGGGATCTGCAGGACCGTGACGGCATCTGCCGCAAGATCATAGGCGGCAATGGCCAGCACATCCGTATTGGCGGCGGCGGTGTCATGCCCGGCGATGAGGCAAGTGAGAACATCGGGTCGGCGGCCGCGTGCGGCCGCGCCGCAACCGCAGGTGCAAACAAACACGGTCAGAAGCAACAGAAGCGCGCATTTTTTCTTCATGGCATACCTACCCTCTTTTTTGAGGTAGTATATGCCACCCGATGATGTGTATGCGCTTTTTCAGTTGCGTTTTTATGACAAAAATGAGGGGGTTTTCTTATTTTTGAGCAAATTTCCGCCGATAATAGGCCAACATCTGTTGCGTGTCTTCGTTCCACACCGTACCGGTGGTGGCGATATAGTCATATTTGACCTCCAGCATATAGAGAAACGCGCGGTCAAACAGGCGGCGGCGCTGTGCAAGCGGTGCCGTGCGGGGAATCTGCATGATCTTTTGGCGAACGCTCTGACAGCGTTCCCATTGTCGGCGCGGTTCCGAAAAGTCGGCCGCCATGAGCATGCGCTCAAAGAGGGTCATGCCCGAAGCCCCCGTGGTGTGGAGTGCGATGGCGCGCAGGATCTCGGGGTCTGTGAAGGCGGGAAAATCGCGCGCGGCGATGACAGCACCGCTTCTGGCGTGCAGAATGGGGGGCGTGGCACGCTCGGCCGGTGTCAGCGAAATGCCCAAAGCATCGCACAGGGCGGGCTGCTGTTCGTCCGGGATGTCCTTTGCAATGTCATGCAGCAGGGCGGCGGCGCGAAGGCGCAGCATCTCCTGCGGAAGCAAAAGTTGTGCAAGGTAGGTCATCTGCCGTTCTACCGACAGGACATGGGCCAGCCGGCGTTCCGGGAGGCGGGCAGATACGGCCGCACGCAGGCGGTCAAGGTCATAGACGGTCATGATCGGTACAATCCGTTCTGTTTAATATAGGCAAGCACCTCCGGCGCAAGCTCTGCAGGGGCTTCGCCCACGGCCAGTGCGGCGCGCACGGCGGTGGAGGAAACAGGGTGAGCCGGGGCCTGCAAAAGGGTGACAGTGTGGCCAAAACGCGCGGCATACTGCTTGTTGCACGCTTCAAACCGCTGTAAGAATGTCGGGTCATCCAACCGTCTGATGCATACAAATTCGGCCATTTTAAACAAAACCCCCGGCAAATGCCACCTGTCAAGCGACAAAGCTGTGTCTGTGCCGCACAACACAAACAGTTTTCTGCCCGGTTTGGCAAGGGCTTGCAGTGTGTCGACGGTGTAGCTCTGTCCGCCGCGCATGATCTCTATGTCCGAGACCTCGGTGTGCGGCAAGCCGGCGAAGGCCAGGCGGCACATATCCAGCCGGTCTTCGGGTGAGATGCCCTTCTGCTCCTGTTTGCCGGGCGAGATATGGGCGGGGATGATCAGCAGTTTATCCAACTGCATTTGGTGCAAAAACACATCCGCGGCATGCAGATGCCCCGCATGCGGGGGCGAGAAACTGCCGCCGAAGATGCCCAGCCGTTCAGTCATCGAAAAAAATCCTTTGCTTGTTTTCGCTTTTGCGGTAGAGCACAAAGCGTGTGCCGATGACGGTCACCACCTCGGCACCCGTGGCCACGGCGAGGGCTTCTGCGGCCTCGCGGGCACTAAGCTCACAGTATTCCAGTACGCGCAATTTGATGAGTTCGCGGGCTTCCAGTGCGGCATCGACCTGGCGGACGGTCTCCTCGGAGATGCCGCCTTTGCCGATCTGAAAGATGGTATCAAATCGGGAAGCCATGGCGCGCAGGGTGTTTCTCTGTTTGGAAGAAAGCATACTCTTCTCCTTTTGTTATGGGGCAAGATAGTCGACGACTTTGCGGCAGAACTGCCGCATGGCGCGGCCGCGGTGGCTGACGGCATTTTTCTGTTCTTCCGATGCTTGTGCCAGCGTGCAACCGAGGTCGTCTGAGAGAAAGTAGGGGTCATAGCCGAAGCCGCCCTCTCCAAGCGGAGCGCGGAGCATGCGGCCGCGGCATTCGCCTCTGACGGTGAATTGCCGCCCGTCCGGGAAGACGCAGGCAATGGTGCAGACGAAAGCGGCCGTTCGCTGCTCATCCGGTACGGCCTGCATCTCCAGCATGAGTTTTTCGTTGTTGGCGGCGTCACTGCACGGCTCCCCCGCGTACCGCGCGGAGAAGATGCCCGGCGCTCCGCCAAGCGCATCCACTTCAAGGCCGGAGTCGTCGGCGACCGTCACATATCCGAGGGCCGCCCCCGCATGCGCCTTGATGAGCGCATTTTCGGCAAAGGTGGCGCCGTTTTCGGGTACATCGGTGTGGTAGCCGATGTCTGCAAAAGACAAAACTTCTACCCTGCCCTGCAGTTGCGGGTCATCCTGCAACAGGCGGCGCAGTTCGCGTACTTTGTTTTGGTTATGAGTGGCAAGCAAGAGGCGGGTCATGAGAACAGCGCCTCCGCAAACGCGCGCGCATCGAAGGGCTGAAGGTCGTCTATGCCCTCGCCCACGCCGATGAACTTGACCGGCAGGTCAACTTCGCTTTTGATGGAAAGGATGGCGCCGCCCTTTGCGGTGCCGTCCAGTTTGGTGAGGATCAGCCCCGTCATGGCCGCGGCTTCCTTAAATTCGCGCGCCTGCGAGACGGCGTTCTGCCCGGTGGTGGCATCCAGCACCAGCAGGGTCTCGCGGTCGGCCTCGGGCAACTCGCGGGTAATGACGCGGTTGATCTTTGCCAGCTCGTCCATGAGGTTCTTTTTGTTTTGCAGGCGGCCGGCCGTGTCTACGATCAGCACGTCACTGCCGCGACTGCGTGCGGCGGCGATGGCGTCAAAGACGACGGAGGCCGGGTCTGCCCCCTGCCCCTGGCGGATGAGTTCAACGCCTGCACGGTCGCACCAGACGGCCAGCTGTTCGGCGGCGGCGGCGCGGAAGGTATCGGCGGCCGCCACCAGCACCTTTTTGCCCTCTGCTTTGAGAAGGTGCGCCATTTTGCCGATGGAGGTGGTTTTGCCCACGCCGTTGACGCCGATGACCAGAATGACCGAGGGGCGCGTGCCCAGGTGCAACGGCTCTCCCTGCCCGATCATCCCGGTCAGCATCTGATACAGCCGTTCTTTGACCTCGGCGGGTTCTTTGATGCGGTCTGTTTTGACCTCGTCGCGCAGGCGGTCAAGAATGTCCATGACCACGGGCACGCCGATGTCGGCACAGATGAGCGTCTCTTCCAGTTCTTCAAACAACTCTTCGTCCACGCGGACAAAGGATTTGAAGACCGTTTCGATCTTATCTACAATGGCGGACTTGGTTTTGGCCAGGCCGGCCTTCAGTTTGTCAAGAAATTTCATCCAAAAGCTCCTTCTGAACTGCATCGATTTCGTTTACATTGATGCCGATGACGCGCGAAATGCCCTTCTCCGGCATGGTCACGCCATACAGCCGCTCGGCGATCTCCATGGTGCCGCGGCGGTGGGTGATGAGAATAAACTGGGTCTCGGATGCCATTTTGTGTATGTAGGCACCGAAGCGGTTGACGTTGACCTCATCCAGCGCGGCTTCCACCTCGTCCAGAATACAGAAGGGGGTGGGATTGACCTTGATGATGGCAAAGAAGAGGGCAATGGCCACAAACGACTGCTCGCCGCCCGAAAGCAACGACAAACTCTTGATGATCTTGCCGGGAGGGGCCACGCGGATCTCAATGCCGCAGTTGAGTACATCGTCGCGGTCGGTCAGTTCCAGCTGGGCCTGTCCGCCACCGAACAGCTCGCGGAACACCAAACTGAAATTCTGGTTGATCTTCTCAAAGGCATCCACGAAATTGATCTTCATTTCGTTTTCCAAGCGGGCGATGATGCCGACAAGTTCTTCCTTTGATTTTTTGAGGTCGCTCAGTTGCACTTCCAGCGTGTCGTGGCGCTCTTTGACCTCTGCAAACTCTTCCACCGCCTGGGGGTTGACACTGCCCATGGCGCGCAGTCGGTTTTTTGCGGAGGTGAGTTGCTGCATCACCGCCTGGCGGGTCTCGCGGGTGACGGCAGGGTAATTGAGCGCCACCGCCTGCTCGTAGGTGAGTTCATACTCTTCATACAGGTGAGAACCGGTGCGGTCCTGATCTTCGGTGAGCTGTTGCAGTTTTGCCTCCATGTTGGCATTGGTCTTATAGCAGATCTCCTTTTCGGCGGTCTTCTTCTTGATCTTCTCGCGCAATTCCGCCACGCGTTCGGTAGAGTCTGTCATCCCCTCTTCCAGGTCTTTGCGGCTTCCTCTCAACTCGTCCAGCTGTGCCTGCAGGTCCTCCCGCTCGGCACGGTTGAGGGTGCGCAGCTGTTCCTGTTGAGCCAACCCCTGTTCATGCTCGGCAATGCGGCTGTTCTGCTCTGCGATCTCGCCGTCAAGGGCACCGGCGCGCTGTTGATTCTGGCCGATCTGCCCTTCTGCCGACTCGATGTCTTTTGTCATCTCTGCCAGTTGCAGTTGCAGGGCGGTGGCCTGCTCGCCCAACTCGATGCGGCGGTCATCGCAGGCGTTGCGCTCCACCGCCATCTTCTCGCGGCTGTCGCGCAGGGCGGCGATGGCGGCCTCTGTCTGGGTGCGTTTGCGGGTAAGTTCTTCCAGTTCCACCTCGCTTCTGGAGCGGGTGGAACGCAACTCTTCAATGTCGGAACGGAGTTTGGCCAACAGATTTTCGTTTGCCTCGCGCTCGGCCATTGCCTTGTCAAAGGCGGCAAACTGTGCGCGGGACATGGTGTGCAGCAGTTCTCTGTTCTGCTCTGCATCTCTGAAATCCTGCTGTGCTTCGCCGATGGCGCGGGTGAGTTCGGCCAGCTTTTCTTCATCGCGGCGGATCTCTTCGCCCTTGATGCGGGCGGCCTCAAAAATGCGGTCGATCTGGGCGGAGCGCGACAGGATGCCGCCGCCCTCGTTTTTGGTGGCACCGCCGGTCATGGAACCGCCGACATTCATCACATCCCCTTCCAGGGTGACGATGCGCACCCGACGGTGCAGGGCGCGGGCAGCATCATTTGCATGGTCCAGCGTATCAAATACCACGGTGCGGCCGAGCAACCACTCCACAATGGGGCGGAAGCGGTCTTCACAGTCGGTGAGGCGGTCGGCACGGTCCACATAGCCGGGCTGTGCCGCCGCGGCGCGCACCTCCTCGGGCACGGCAGAGGGGCGAATGGTGGCCACCGGCAAAAAGGTGGCGCGCCCGGCCTTTGCCTCGCGCAGGAGGCGGATGCATTCTTTGGCGGTCTCGTCTGTGTCGACCACCACATGCTGGATGGCCGGCCCAAGAGCCGTTTCGATGGCCACGGCATGCTTTTGTTCGATGTGGATCAGTTTGGAGACGGGGCCGCAGACCTCGCCGCGCAGGCCGCCCGCCTCCGCCTTGTCCATGACATAGCGGACGCCGCCGCCATATCCCTCCAGCTGTTCTTCCATGCGTTTGAGGGTGCGGCCGCGTTCCAGCATGGCATCGCGGGTGACGCAGGCGGTGTGGTAGGTTTCTGTGAGGCTGTCTTTTTCGGCGCGGAGGTTCTGCT
>CAMGGT010000029.1 GCA_946055715.1 uncultured Clostridia bacterium
GCTCGCAGGACATTTCAAGCGAAAATACACAGACCGATTTGTCTGTGTCGGCCTTTGCATAGTTGGTGGCGATGTTCATCACAAAGCTGGTTTTGCCCATGCCGGGGCGCGCCCCGACGATCACAAGATCGCCTGCGGCCAGTTGCACAAGCACGCGGTCCAGCCCGGAAAAGCCGGTGCGCACACCGACTTCGGCATCCTTGTTTTCAGAGAGTTTGACAATGTTCTGATAGACGGTGGAGATGATGTCGCGGATGTGGCGCAATTGGTTTGTCTGCCGCCTTTTGGAGAGGTCAAAGACCATCTGCTCTGCGGCATCCACCACATCGTCGGCTTTGCCCTGTTCTGCATAGGCCATGCCGGAGATCTCGTCGCTGGTTTCGATCAGGCGGCGCAGAAGGGCTTTGTCGCGCACGATCAGTGCATAGTCCTTTACATTGGCGGCGGAAGGAACGATTTCGGCGATCTGGGTGATGTACTGCAGGCCGCCGCTCTCGTCTCTTGCTCCGCTCTCCACCAGCTTGTTGACCAGCGTGACGGTGTCGATCTTACTGCTGGCAAGAAACATCTCCTGCATGGCGGTAAAGATGAGCTGATGCTCTTTCATATAGAAATCATCGGCGGTGATAAGGCCCGATATGGCCTCAAAACACTCGGCCGGCCGGATGAGGATGGAGCCGAGAACGGATTGTTCCGCCTCCACCGATACCGGCACGCGGCGTGTCAGATCATTGTCCATTTTTTCTCTCCGTTTATGCGCCCGTCACAGAGACGTTCAACTGCGCGGAAATGTCTTCATAGAGTTTGATCTTGACAGTATAGGTGCCCTTGTTTTTGATGGGGGCATCCAACACGATCTTACGTTTGTCAAGCGACACGCCGAAAGCGGCAGAAATGGCGTCGGCTATGTCTTTGGCGGTGACGGCACCGTACAGGCGGCCGTCCGCTCCGCCGGCAGAGGTGATGGTGACGGTGGCATTTGCAAGCTTTTCGGCCGTTGCTCGCGCGGCCTTGCGTTCTTCGTCGATCTTGTGCTGTGCAGCCGCCTTTTTCCCCATCAGGTCATTCTGGGATCTGGCATCTGCCACGATCGCCAGTTTTTTGGGCAGAAGAAAATTGCGCACATATCCGTCCGAGGCCTCCACGATCTGATCCTTTTTTCCCAGTCCTCTGACATCGGAAAGCAAAATGACTTTCATTTTCATTGTCTCCTTATTCTTCTTCGTTTGTACTGTTCATATACGAATTGATGGCCCGAAGGACCTTTTGCTGTGCTTCCTTGACGGAAACGCCGCGCAACTGGCCGCCTGCCATCTCAAAGTGGCCGCCACCACCGCATTTTTCCATGATGAGCTGCACATTGATGTTGCCCGTACTGCGCGCGGAAATGAGCACCTGGTCGCCGACTTTGATCAGTGTAAAGGAGGCCTCCACCTTTTTGCCGGTCAACAGCTTATCGGCCACTTTTGCGGCAATGACGCGGTAGCTCTCATCCACCGCCTTGTCGCAGGAGCAGATGGCAATGCACCCCTTGTAGATCTCCACATTGGAGAGCAGGCGGGATTCTTTGGTGAGGTCGTCCACCTCGGAACGGTAGAGGTCTGTGGCCTCTGCAGAGCCGGCCCCCTGACCGCGCAGATACTGGGCGGCGGCAAATGTACGTGGGCCGGTGTTTTTGGAGAACTGCTTGGTGTCCAGCACGATGCCCGAGAAGAGCAGCTCTGCCTCCACCTTATTCAGCGCTTTGACATTCAGGCCATATTCAAGGAATTCCGTCACCAGTTCGGAAGCGGAAGAAGCGGAGGGTTCAATGTAGGCCAGCTTGATGTTGGAGCCCAGCTCCTGCGGCTGGATGTGGTGGTCGACGATGACGATGTTTGCGGCATGTTTGACAAGCTCCGGCACCTCAACATGGTCCACATTGCTGACGTCCACGATGATCAGAAGAGATTTGGGGCCCAGCAGTTCTGCCGCGCGCACACCGGAAACGAAGGCATCCCGGTATTCTTCCATCTGGCGGGCATACTCGATGTTGGGGGCGATGTTCTTGTCGTCTTTGGAGTAGACGATGTTGTATTTTACGCCGCACATACGCACGAATTTGGCCATGCCGATGGCAGAACCGACCGAGTCGTGGTCGCCCCAGCGGTGCCCCATGATGACCACATTGCTGCTGCGGCCTATCTCGGCGCAGAGCTGGGTGGAGAAGACGCGCGCCTTCACATTTGTGCGCTTATAGACGGCCTTGGTGCGTCCGCCAAAGAACTCCACACCTGCGCCGTTTTTACACACCACCTGGTCGCCGCCGCGTTGCAGAGCCATTTCGTGCGCGGCCTCTGCGGCGCGCTCACGCTCTGCAAGCGACCCCCCCACGCGGGCGATACCCATGGAGACCGTGATGGAAACGCCGTCGCCCACATGCGTCTGGCGCACTTCGTCCAGAACGGAAAAGCGGTCTTCAATACATTCTGACAGTTGCTTTGTATCCAAAAGCAACAGGTATTTGTCTGTGTCGTAGGACATAAGAATGCAGTTGTTCTTCATGGCCCAGCGACGGAGTTTGGTGTCAACTTCCAAGAGGGTGTCGTTGACATTTTCTGTGGTGTATTGCATGGCGTCCTGCAGGTTGTCGATGGAGACGAATCCAATGGCCATGCGGTCATCCTCATAGGCCTGCTCGGCGGCGCGCAGGGCGCTGATGTCACGCAGTTGCGCAAAGACATATTCCGTGCCTTCCGCTATCACTTTGGTGAGTTGTGCCATATACATTTTGTCACCCAGAGTGATGCGTTTGTCCGTGTCCAGAAACGGCACCACGGAAGTGATGTTTTCCCCTTGGGCAGGGCATTTGTCTCCAAGCGAATCGGAAAAGGCGGTGTTGCACCAGACAAGCCGGCCGTCCTTGTCGCAAATGACAGAGGGGGCGTCGCTGTTCTGCAAAAAGGTGCCCAATGTCTGCTCAAGCTCTTCTGCCAATGTAAAAACGGGTATGCCCGCGTCGCGCCGGATGCGATGGCGGGTCCACCACACCGTCAGACCCAGATAAAGCAACAGGGCCACCCCGGCGGGGATCCATCTGCCGATGTCAAACAGCCCGTACCACAGTGCGGCAAGCAGCAGACACAGGCAGGCAGAAAGCAGATAAACCGCCATATCCCGTGCAGTGGCAATGCGGTCAAGCCCGTTCAGATATGTCTTTTTTTCTTTCATGATGTACGCCTATCAAAAGGCCCCTCCCGAATGGCGGCTCCGGCAAGCCGGAAGAATCCGCAAATATTCAGGATACATTATATCATAATTTTTTGGTCTGGTAAAGTCATCAAATACGAGAAATTCGTTTTTTTGCTTTGCAAATACCATATTTGAGATACTGCCGGTTGAAAAACGGTAGGAAAAGCGCCTGAAATAGTGAATGATAAAGATACCATGGGGAGGCAGGATCTCCCCACCGAAAAAAGGAGGCGCGTATGGCAGACAGACCCTTGCTTTCTCTTTCTCCCGACGATGCCGTCACGCGCTTGAAAGGGGTCGGCCCTGCGCGGGCGGCGTGCCTGCAACGGCTGGGCATTTTTACCCTGCGGGACCTGCTGTTCCATTTTCCCCGCGCCTATGAGAACCGCGGCGACATCAAGACCCTGCTGCAAGGCACAGACGGGCTGTGCGCCGCCTTTCGCCTGACGGTGCAGAGCGTGCCGCGGGTGGCGAGGCCGCGGCGGGGCATGACGCTGACCACCATGCGCGCCTCGGACGAGACGGGCACTGCGGAGATCGTCTTTTTTAACCAGGAATATGTCGCCGGTCAGATCGAGGCAGGACGCACCTACCGCTTCTGGGGGCGGTTGCAGTATCGGCGCGGGCATTATCAGATCTCCACCCCTGCATTTGAACCGATCTTGCCGGGGGTGGCTCTGCCGGATCTGGTGCCGCGCTATCCCCTCTGCGAAAACCTCTCGCAGAAGGCCATGCACACCCTTATCTGTGATGCCCTTGCGGCCGTGCGGGACAAGCTGGATGACCCCCTGCCGGAACACCTGCGCCTTGGCGAGCAGTTCCCCACCCTTTCTGTGGCGCTGGAGCAGATCCATTCCCCCACAGACAAGCAGTCTCTGCGTGCCGCCCTGCGGCGGATGATGTATGAAGAGCTGTTCTGCATGGCCATCGGCATTGCCCGCTCCAAACGAGAAAACAGTGACCTGCGCATGCCCGTCTTTACCAAAACGGACATGACCCCCTTTTTGCAGGCACTCACCTTTTCTCTGACGAGGGCACAGGCGCGCACCGTGGGGGAGATCTGCCGCGATGTTTCCCTGCCGGGAGAAGACGGGATGACGGCCGCCATGAGACGCATCCTCATCGGGGATGTGGGCTCGGGCAAAACGGTGTGTGCCGAAGCCGCCGCCTTTCTGGCTGCGCAGAACGGCAAGCAGACCGCGCTGATGGTGCCCACCGCCATCCTGGCCGAACAGCACTATGCGGAGTGCAAACCGCTGTTTGCCCGGCTGGGGTACACGGTCGAACTGTTGACAGGTGCCACCCCCCAAAAGGAAAAGCGGCAGATATACGAGCGTCTGCAAGGCAACGGCCCGCGCATTGACATGATCATCGGCACCCACGCACTGTTGCAAGACAAAGTGGTGTTTGATGACCTGGGGCTGATCATCACAGACGAGCAACACCGCTTCGGCGTGGCCCAGCGGGCAACGCTGAAAGAAAAGTCGCAGCTATGCCATCTGCTGGTCATGAGCGCCACCCCCATCCCGCGCACGCTGGCCCTCTCCATGTACGGTGACCTTGCCGTTTCCCGCCTGGACGAAATGCCGCCCGGGCGACAGATCACAGACACCTATGTGGTGGATGAAAGTTATCGTGACCGGCTGAATGCCTTTATCCGCAAAAACGCGGCGGAAGGCGGCCAGATTTATGTGGTCTGCCCCTCCATCGAACAGCCGGACGAAACCGAAGAGCCGGCGGATGAGGTGGAGATGAGCGACCTGTTTTCCCTCACGCCGGAAGGGAGGCCGCCGCTGAAAAGCGTGGTGGCCTATGCAGAACAGCTCCGCCGTGCCTGCCCGCAATTGCGCGTACTTTTGCTGCACGGGCAGATGAAGAATGCGGAAAAGGAGGCGGTGATGCAGGCCTTTGCGCGCGGCGAGGCGGATGTGCTCGTTTCCACCACGGTCATCGAAGTGGGGGTCAATGTGCCGAATGCCTCGCTGATGATCGTGGAGAATGCCGAGCGGTTCGGTCTCTCTCAGCTTCACCAGTTGCGGGGACGCGTGGGGCGCGGAAAACGAAAATCCTACTGTGTTCTCGTCTCTGACAGCAAGGGGGAAGCCGCACGGGAGCGCCTCTCGATCATGCACAAGTGCCACGACGGCTATCGCATTGCCGAGCAGGATCTGCTGATGCGAGGCCCGGGCGATTTCTTTGCCGCGGTCGATGCCGGTAATGTCCGCCAGAGCGGCGGCTTTTCCCTGCGGTTGGCCTCTGCCTGTGACGACACGGAGCTGATGCAACGCGCCTTTGCGGCGGCAGGCCGGTTGGTAAAAGCAGACCCCGCCCTTTCCCTTCCCGAGCACGCCACCCTGCAAAAAGAGATCGAACGCATTTTTACTTTGGATGACAAAACCGTTTCCTGAACCTGTGCCAGTTACCGCCGGAGCGGGCAACACAGAAAACGGAAAAAGCATAAAGAAGACACAAAAAGAAAGTGGTGAAACAGATGAATCAACCATTGGCCGACAGGATCCGCCCCCGCACGCTGGACGAGGTGGCGGGGCAGGCGCATCTGGTGGGGCCGCGCGGCATTCTGCGGCGCATGCTGGACACGGGACGGATCTCCAACATGATCTTTCATGGCCCTCCCGGCACCGGAAAGACCACCGTGGCCAACATCATCGCCGCACGGTCGGGCATGGTACTGCATAAGCTGAACGCCACCACCGCCACCCTCTCGGATGTCAAGGATGTCATCTCCCAGACAGACAATGTTTTCGGCGCGGGCGGCATTCTGCTGTATCTGGACGAGATCCAGTATTTTAACCGTAAGCAACAACAGTCTCTGCTCTCCTATATGGAAGACGGCAGAGTGACGCTGATCGCCTCCACCACCGAAAACCCGTACCTGTATATTTATCAGGCCATTTTGTCCCGTTCTTCCGTCTTTGAGTTCAAGCCCGTCTCTCCCAAGGAGGCGGTCCCTTCCCTGCGCCGCGCGCTTGCGTCCCTTAACGAGGAATGCAAAACCGACATAAAAGCCGATGACGAGGTGCTGGAAGAGATGGCACGGCGGTGCGGCGGGGATGTGCGCCGTGCTGTTGGGGTGTGCGAACAGGCATATTTTCTGGCGGAAAAGGAGATCAAAGAAGAGGATATCGGTCAGCTTGTGCCCCTGGCGGGCGGCTCTTTTGACAAAAACGGCAATGTCCACTATGACCTGCTCTCCTGCCTGCAGAAGTCCATCCGCGGATCTGACCCCGATGCCGCCATCTTTTATCTTGCGCGCTTGCTTGCGGGGGGTGACCTGCTCTCTCCCTGCCGCCGCCTGCAGGTCATCGCCTCCGAGGACATCGGGGCGGCTTGGCCGATGGGTGCGATCCTGACTCGCGCCTGCGTGGAAAGCGCAAAAGACCTTGGCCTGCCGGAAGGGGCCATTCCGCTGGCAAACGCCGTGATCGCCCTTGCCACCGCACCCAAGTCAAACGCGGCAAACGCCGCTCTTGAACGCGCCATGGCCGATGCCGAAGCCGGCCGGGGCGTGGAGGTCCCCACCCATCTGGCAGCACCGCTCTACCAAGGGTATCTTTATCCGCATAACTATCCCAACCACTATGTGGCACAGCAATACCTGCCGAATGACATCAAGGACAAACACTACTTTGCCTTCGGCGACAGCAAAACGGAGCAGGCCGCCAGGGCCTATTATGAGATGATCCGCAGCGCGACAGGGCGCAAACAATCGTGAACCTCTTGCATCGTCGCCCGCTTGCGGCCGTCTGCTTTTTGGTCATGCTGCGATGTACTGCGGCCGTTTTTATGCCCCTGTGGTGCAAAGCGGCGCTGGGCACGGCCGGTTTGGTTGCCTTCACGGCCATCCTGCTGTATAAGGTCGCAAAGAAACGCTGCACGGACAGATCTCACCCGCAGGAAAGCGGCCGCTTTCCGATGCCGGCCGCCTGCTGTCTCGTTTGTCTTGTCTGTATGCTCTTCTCGCTTCTCACACAAGACCTGCCGCGAGCAAAAAGCGCCTCTCTTGCCGAGGGTGAGCATGAGATTTGTGCCACGGTTCTCTCCGTTGCCCATGTGGGTGAGGGTGTGTCGCTTGTGCTTCGTGTGACCGAGTCTGACGGGCAACGCATGTCTGTGCGTGCCGATGCGTACTTCTTTGAAGCAGGCGACATCTCGGAGGGCGACATCCTGCGGTTTACCTCGACGGCAGATGCCCTTTCGCCCTACAGCGAAGAGGATGTGTACCAACTGGCAGACGGGTGTCTGTATGAGCTTACACCCCTCTCCTCTCCCATAAAGGAGGGAGAACGCTTTTCTCTGCGCAGTCCCATGCGCGGCCTGCGCGATGCGGTTTCGGCAAAGCTCGAAGCCCTCATTCCCGGCCGGGCGGCACAGCTCTACCGAGCGCTTCTGCTGGGAGAGAAAAGCGACATGCCCCTTTCTGCCACTGCCGCGTTTCGCCGCCTGGGCGTGGGTCATCTGCTGGCACTCAGCGGTCTGCATCTGTCGGTTCTGCTGGCCTTTATTCTGCCCTGGCTTAAGCGGATCTGCCCCTATCGGGTCGTCACCGCGCCGCTGTGCTGTGTGCTTGTGGCCTTTTATGCCTCCCTTACGGGCGGGTCTGTCAGCATTCTGCGTGCCGCACTGATGACGGCGGTGGCCTCCCTTTCGTGGCTGGGCGGTGCAAGGCGCGACCCTCTGACCGCGCTGGCGCTTTCCGGCGCTTTGCTGTTGCTCTTCTCGCCCGGATGCGTCTATGACTGCGCCTTCTGGCTCTCGTTTTCGGCCACGCTGGGCATCATTGTCCTCTCCCCATGGCTTGACCGCATCCAACAGGCACACCCGAAACATCGGCTGTTGCTGGAAAAACTGGTGTTTCCCCTGCTTCTC